>NZ_CDRRQK010000020.1:0-56184 GCF_977044405.1 Dorea sp. | reverse complement strand
GATTTCAATTTCATTCTTTTCTGATGCTCCTTTTATAAATGCATTGATTGCTGTCAGCGTGTTTCCTTTTCTGGCACTTCCATTAATGATTACAATTTTCATGCGTGTATCCTCCAACTTCCGATTTCATGATATCATTTCTAATACAGATTTTACCGTATTTTTCAGATTCAGTCCATCTTTTAATCCCATTCGATAGAAAAATTCTTCTGTTTCTGCTCCACTGCTAAAAATTGCATTACAGTATTCCGTAATCACTTCTTCCTGTTCTTGGGATAACGTTTCCAGTAATTTCTGGTATTTCTTATCAATCTCACTTACTGGCTCTTTATCCTGCTTTAACTTCCATTCTGAATATGCTTTCCCCATATGCTCTGTAATTGTCAGATTCACAAATTCCTGCACTTCCTCGGATATGGTGCTCGCAGATTCCTGTTTATCTTTCTTTTTATCATTTGATTTTTCAAGTGTCGTGTCATCAATATAACGAATGATTTCTCGAATATTTGACTTCATCGACTGCAGATATCCTTTCATCAGCACAGCTACTTTTCTAGCATCCGATTTTTCGGTTTCTTTTTCCAGCATATAAAACTCTTCCAGTTCTTTCAGAATATCCATCCCTGCTTTCATCTGAAATTCCACCTCAAGCAAATCATCCATCACTTTATATAATTCTTCCATTGTTTATTTCTGCCTTTCCATATAGCGCCACTATATTTTCCACAATCATCCAAAAATAAATTCCTGTAATCCACATTTCACAACTTCAATTACTGCAACTATCCCCATACCGATATGTGGGAGTAGAACAAACACTACTGTCGTAATAATCGCTGATTTCATTGTCCAGTCCGTACTGATTCCAAACCCAATACTCAAAACTTCTGTCACAACAGAGATTCCGGCTATCAGATAGCAGAATCCAGCAGATAACCCAACCAGGAACACCAGCACAATATTCACCGCTGCAAGTACCAGCCAAACAGGAGCTGCAATAATTCGAAATGGCAGTTTTATCATAAATCTCAACATAATTCTTCCTCCTACTTTGTGCCCAGTGGACACAAGGTTATTTTAGCATATCTGCCAGATATGACTATCTCTTTTTAAACTTCGTGCCCAGTGGGCACAAAGTTCTTACCTGTCTGGAATATCCTTCCCCCAGTACATGTCATGTCGAACTTCAGCATCATAAAACTGATTGATTGTTGCAGGAGCGTTATACAATACCGTCAGCATATACTGCCGGATATTCTTCACTTTGCTTGTACTCCTGTCAAGACTGAAAAACACATACTGGATGTGTTCATACCCGACTTTGAGCAAACGGCTCTTGACCACTTGTGTAGGCACAGCTTCCCCATTGATCTGTTGATATGTCTTTGTCGAACATATTGCATCCAGCATCAGCTCTACCAGCTCTTCTACTCGTCCAGTTCCATAGCTCTGACAAAGGATCTCATATTCGATATTATCATGAATTAACTGTCGATACTCATTTCTCTCCTGTATCCTATCTCTCCCTTTCTCTTGTTCAGATAGATATTGATAAGATTCATTCTCACTAAATTCAGTATAATTATATTCAGTATTATTACAGTTTGTTTTTGAAACTTCTTGAAGTTTGTTTTCTAAACTTCTTGAAGTTTGTTTTTCAAACTCCTTGAAGTTTGTTTTTGAAACTTCTTGAAGTTTATTTTTCAAACTTCCTGAAGTTTGTTTTTCAAACTTCTGTGTATTTACGGGCTTTTCCGGCTCTTTTTTTGCATATTCTTCTATTTCTGTCTCTGTATTTTCTTTTCTCTCTGCTACATTTTCCGGTGTTTCTTCCGAATCAAAGATTGCTGGCTCATCTGGATATTCTGTCAGGCTGAAATTTTTCACGTAAATAACATTTGTTTTTCCAAGTCCGATTCGCCTCTTCTCAATCAATCCAATCCCTTTTTCCTGATCCAGCTCTTTTAGACAATTCACAGCCTTATTCCTGCCACAGTTAAGCATTTCCATAATCTCTTCCACCGAAAAGAAAATATATGCCCTGTCCTCTTCATCAAACCACCGGTTCTTGATGGACAGTGACATCCGGTCTAACATCAGTCCGTACAGCACCTTTGCTTCGCAGGAGAGATTTTTAAAATATTCACTTGTAAACAGCAGTTTGGGAATACGATAAAAACTGTACATATCGCATTCCATTCCTTGAAAATAATGGAATGTTGCTCTTATACTCATGACACATCCCTCCCTTCGTACTTATCAATGATTCTGATTGCTCCATTCCTCCAAAAGCTGACATATAACAGTCCGTATCTTCTGTTCATCATACTCTGGAGGAAAATACTTCTTAATTTCATCCTGTTTTAATGTTACCGTTGTTTTCTTTTTACGCTCTCCTATAACCAGGAGCCGCACAATCTCTTTTGTCAGCGTTTTTTCTTCTCGATGTTGCCTTATTTTTTTTGCCTGTTCCAGACTTGGATATTTTCCGGTACTCTCATGCACTTCCTCCACCATCTCCTGTTCTGGAACCGTAAGGTAGGAAAGCTCTACACCTACCTGCAATCCGATTACATCACGATCTACTGCGTTTAATAGGTCATTCATCAGATAAGTAAGCCGGATATAGCGATACACCTGCCTTGCACTGTCATTTGCGTTCTTTCCAATGTCTTTCGCACTGATACCGCCTGATGTTCCCTGATGATTCATTGCTTCCATCTTCATACGGTAAGCAAATGCCTTTTCACTTGGGAGTATATTAGGTCTCTGCAGATTGCTGTCTACCATCGCACGGACAGCTGTATCTTGATCCATATTTCTGATAATAACCGGAACCTCTTTAAGACCAGCAAGTTGTGCCGCATGTCTCCTTCTGTGACCGGCGATGATTTCATATTCACCATCACCCAGCGGTCGTACCAGTAATGCTGTAAGAATTCCCTCTTCTTTCACACTTTCCACCAGTTCCGCCATTGCCTCATCATCATTTACTTGAAATGGATGGTTCTCGAAAGAATGTAAATGCTCAAGTGAAACCTGCTGGATATCGTTCGTTTCTTCTCCTCCTCCAAGTAATTCATCATAAGATGTCAGTTTTATCTTCGATGCACTTCTACCTTTCATCCAAAAGCACCTCCTGTGTCATCTGCCAATATGCAGCCGCTACTTTTCCTTTTGGATCATGCTCAAATATGCTGATTCCTTCCGCACTGATTTCAGCTGCTCGTACTGAAAATGGAATACTCTGTGGAAAAATCTTAATCTGGTTTCCATATGTATCAAAAATCAGATCAGATATATCTCTTGCATAGTTCGTTCGGTTATCCACCATTGTGATCAATATACCTCCAATTTTCAGTTGTTTGTTCAGCTGTCTTCGCACCTTTCCTATCGTCCGTATCAGCTGTTCTAGACCCTTTACAGGAAGATAAGCCGCCTGGACAGGTATAATAACTGCATCGACACTGGCAAGTGCATTGATCGTCAGCATTCCAAGTGATGGCATACAGTCAATCAATATATAGTCGTATTCTTCTCTCATTCTTTCTATATATTGTTTTAAGACAAGTTCCCTGCTCATAATATTTACAAGTGAAACTTCCATTCCAGAGAGTTCGATGTTTGCCGGAATCAAATCAATTCCTTCCTGGTGATGTAAAATTCCCAGTGTATTTTCAAATAGTTCATCTTCTACAATCTTTGTCAGAATAGTAGCCAGTGTGATTGGTAATTCATCTGGGTTATGATACCCAAGACTTGCTGTCATACTTCCCTGCGGATCATTGTCAATCACAAGCACTTTCTTCCCTGCTTTTGCAAGTCCGACTGCCAGATTCACGCAACTTGTTGTCTTGCCAACCCCGCCTTTTTGTGAACACAATGCCAGCACTTTACAATCCTTCATTACTTTCTCTTCCATCCTTTTTATCCTCCCATAAATAACTTGAACCTTTCAGCATCCATAATGCTGCTTCCAAAAATGCAAGATACCGTTCTGTCATACTATCAAGAACCGGTTCTGAAATAACTGGTTTTTCAGACTTCAAATCTTTTGCCACATCCTCCAAAACCAAACTCATTTCCTTCATTTCTGACCGGATAATCTCAATTGTTTCTTTCTTTCCAACAACACATACCTGATTGTAAATGCATGATCGGACGATATAATCCTGTTTTTTCATTCCGCTCACTTTCACTCGTTCTTCGATTGTTGCTTTTTCATAAGAATTCACCCGAAAAGAAATGGTCGTTGTGTTGTGTTTTCCATGTCTGTCACCAGCCATCGCTTATTCCTCCTCTTCCTCATGTTTCTTATCTAGCAAACCTGCTAATTTACTCTGTGTAGACGGATACAGATGTGAATAAGTGTTCAACGTGGTTTCCACCTTTTCATGTCCAAGGCGTTCTGCAATCTCCAATGGAGCCACCCCCATATCAACCAGCATACTGGCATGGGAATGGCGGAGATCATGAAGTCGTATCCGCTTTACACCAGACCGCTCGATTCCGGTAGCCATACAATGTTCCATATGCGATTTGGTAAACCGAAAAAGTCTTTCCTTTTTCATAATTCCATACAAATGACTGCAATACTCCCGAAATTCCTCTGCAAGAAAATCCGGCATCGTAATCACACGGATACTCTTTGGAGTTTTCGGCTGCGTGATCATATCCTTTCCTTTCAGTCTCTGATAAGATTTATTGATTGATATGGTTTTCTCTTCAAGATTGATGTCATTATAAGTAAGTGCAAGCAATTCACCGATACGCATTCCGGTCCAGTACAACAAAAGAAACGCCATTCTTGTCTCCGGCTTATCACTTACTGTCTCCAGAAAAGCATTGAACTCTTCCTGCATCCAGAAGTCCTTCGGTTCTCCTTTACTCTTGCCAATCGCTCCTGCCTTCCTGCAGGGATTATCCTGCAGGTTATAATACCGCATTGCATAATTGAAGATTGCAGTCAGCTGGCAGTTCACTGTTTTCAGATAAGTAGGAGAATATCCTTTTCCATTCTTATCCTTATACGTCAGCAACTCATTCTGCCATGCACGGACGTCTGCCACCGTAATTTCACTGAGAATCTTCTTTTCAAAATAAGGCTTGATTTTCAGGTCAATAATATATCGCTTCGTGTACATAGTGTTTTCTCTGAGACGGACATCCATATCTTTGTAATAAATCTCCAGAAAATTTCCAAATTCAATATCCACACCCTGGCTCTGCTGTTGCAGGAAATCTCTTTCCCATTCCTTAGCTTCACCCTTGGTCCTGAATCCTCTTTTCTGTTTTCTTTTCCGATTTCCCTGCCAGTCTTTGTAATAGACCTGTACTTTCCAGTTTTTTCCTTCTTTGTAAACCCCCATTGCTAATCCTCGACTTTCATGCCATAAATCTTTTCTGCCAGGAATTTCGTAGAGATTTTTCCAGATACTACAATATAGCCTTTTGCCTTCAATTCTTTGTTGTATTCTCGCATCAGACTATATGCATAAGTTTTTGAAACTCCAAGAATTGCACACACATCATCCACATCCATATACATTTTTTCCTGCATCATACTCATACCGCTTTATCCTCCTTCAAATACTGCTCAACATGTTCCAGACCATAGATCTTGTCCTCTACATAGCGGGTTGGCACCCGACCGAGAATCACATAATAGTTCTTGCTTGCCAGATCGGCATTCATTCTTTCCACTACCCGGTAAGCAAACGAAACTGATAATCCAAAGAGTTCTGCAATGTCTTCCACTGATAAATACATTTTTCTCTTACGCATGAAACCATTCCTTTCCCTCTTCCTGTGGAATCTCACAAGTATCTTCTACTCCGTAGAAACGCTTCACAAAATACTTTGTCGGAACTTTTCCTCTAAGCGTCAGGTAGCCCTGTTCTTCCAGTTCCTTGTTCAGATTTCCGATGATTTCATAAGCCGATGTCTGTTTTACTTCCAGAAGTTCACATATATCGGCTGCCTTTAAAAATAATTTATTCTGCATAATCAGTACCTCCTCTGTTTTGAATATTTATCTCTTCATATACTCTGTACTGGCAGATGCAAAATCGGACATCATTTTCCGAAATTTATCAAATTTTCTTGTTTTTTAATTCTCCATCAGTGTGATTACTGTGTCATGGAGTTTAAGCTCATCGAAAGTAAAGAACCTTTCTGTGGTATCTGTTTTCTAAATGCAGGCAACAAAAAAACAGTCTGCCTTGACGAAAATCACTTCAATCAAAACAAACTGTTCTTCATATTTACTCTAATTTTATTTTATGAGAATAACCGATTTCACGAAATTTGCAGGTGAATCTGGAATATAAACAAGAGAAAAAAATAATTTTTAAACTCCATTTGCACTCCATTTGGTCTTTTCGACACCCCGCAAAGCCTTTATTTATGGGCTTTTCCGCGATTTTTCAAGCTACTCAAACTCAATCGTTCCAGGCGGTTTACTAGTCAGATCATAGAATACTCTGTTAACACCCTTAACCTCATTAATAATTCTGCTCATCACCTTATTCAATACTTCATAAGGAATCTCAGCAGCCTCAGCTGTCATGAAGTCGATGGTCTTAACTGCTCTTAATGCAACTGCGTAGTCGTAAGTTCTTTCATCTCCCATAACACCTACACTTCTCATATTGGTAAGTGCTGCAAAGTACTGGTTGATGTCCTGATCAAGACCTGCTTTTGCGATCTCTTCTCTGTAAATTGCATCTGCATCCTGTACGATTCTTACTTTCTCTGCTGTTACTTCTCCAATGATACGGATTCCAAGTCCCGGTCCAGGGAATGGCTGACGGAATACCAGGTGCTCTGGAATTCCAAGTTCCAGTCCGGCTTTACGTACTTCGTCCTTGAACAGGTCACGAAGCGGCTCGATGATGTCTTTGAAATCTACGTGCTCCGGAAGTCCGCCTACGTTGTGGTGAGATTTGATCACTGCGGATTCTCCGCCGAGACCACTTTCTACAACGTCCGGATAGATGGTTCCCTGTGCAAGGAAATCTACTGCACCGATCTTCTTAGCTTCTTCTTCGAAGATACGGATGAACTCTTCACCGATGATTTTACGTTTTGCTTCCGGCTCTGTAACTCCGGCTAATTTGTCATAATATCTCTGCTGTGCATTGACACGGATGAAGTTTAAGTCGAACTGACCATTTGGTCCGAATACACCTTCTACTTCATCACCTTCATCCTTACGGAGAAGACCATGGTCAACGAATACACATGTTAACTGTTTTCCGATCGCTCTGGATAAAAGTCCTGCTGCCACTGAAGAATCTACTCCGCCGGACAATGCAAGAAGTACTCTTCCGTCGCCAACTTTTTCACGGATTTCTTTGATTGTATTTTCCACAAATGCATCCATCTTCCAGTCGCCTGCACATCCGCAGACACCTAATACGAAGTTTGATAACATCTTTGTTCCTTCTGCTGTGTGAAGTACTTCCGGATGATACTGGATTGCATATAATCCTGCTTCTGCATTTTCAGCTGCTGCAACCGGGCAGTCTGCTGTGTGTGCTGTAATCTCGAATCCTGGTGCAACCTGTGAAATGTAATCAAAATGGCTCATCCAGCAGATTGTCTTCTCTGATACATTTTCAAAGATCTTGGAAGCTTTCTTATCTACAAGCACTTCTGTCTTACCATACTCACGTACCGGAGCAGATTCTACCTTTCCTCCGAGTACATGCATCATAAGCTGTGCACCATAACATAATCCAAGAACCGGGATACCAAGTTCGAACAATTCTTTTTTATATGTCGGGGAATCTGCTTCATAACAGCTGTTTGGTCCGCCTGTCAGGATGATTCCCTTAGGATTCATGGCTTTGATCTTCTCAATATCTGTTTTGTATGAGTAGATCTCGCAATATACATTGCATTCTCTGACACGTCTTGCTACCAGCTGATTGTACTGTCCACCAAAGTCAATGACAATTACTAATTCTCTTTTCACAAGAATTTCCTCCTATTTGTTTTCTTTATAGCTGAACCTACAGAACCTGCCACCGCCGGCTCCTTACGGATGCTTTACTACTTATTATAAAATAGAAGCCCCTTTTTTACAAGGGACTTCTTCTATACAATTTCTATACAATCGCATTCTTCTTCCAACTTCCGCGGAAATACCGGATTACAAAACAAATGGCACGGAACACCCAGTCGATCACCATCGCTACCCAGACACCAAAGACACCAAGTCCCATATATTTTCCAAGTACATAACTGAATCCGATTCTGAAGATCCACATCGATATACTCGAAATATACATGCATGCTTTCGCATCTCCCGCTGCTCTGAATGTCGCTGGCAGGGCAAATGCAACCGGCCAGATGAATATCGCACTGATTCCATGGAAATGTATAATATCCGTGGTCGTCTTTGCCGTGATATCAGACAGGTTATAAGCTTTCAATATCAGTGGTAATAATGCAAATATAAATAATACCATAGCCGTCATACTGACATAAGTAATCATCATTAATTTTTTATTATAATACTTCGCCTGTTTATAATCCCCTGCACCCACACATCGGGAGATAACCGGTGTGATTGCCAGAGTAATTGCCATTCCCGGAAGGATCTGGAATAATGCGATTGCATTTGACACTGCATTTGCCGTAATGGCATAAGTTCCAAATGTAGACACCAGGCTCAATACAATGATCTTACCCAACTGGAACATACTATTCTCTAATCCATTTGGCACACCGATGCTTAAGATCTTCTTCACCATCGTCCAGTCCACCCGGTAGCGCCAGGTTCTTTCTATATGTAAAGTACGCTTCTCATCACACAACAGCACAATTACTATGATCGCCGCTGTCATTCTCGATACCAGTGTCGGAATTGCGACACCTTCTGTTCCACGATGGAACCCATAGATCAGAAGTGCATTTCCTCCTATATTAATGACATTCATAATGATCGAAATCTGCATCGTCACTTTTGAATTTCCCATCGTACGGAATATCGCTGCGCCTCCATTATACAGCGCCATGAACGGAATCGATACTGCCACGATCAGAAGGTAAATGTCTGCATGATGCATTACATCCTGATCTATCTTTCCAAATACGGTATGCAATATGAATGATTTTCCAAGATACACGATAATCGTAATGACAACCGCACAGATTGTAATGAACCATACCATCTGTGTTGCGGATTTGCAGGCTTCTTCCCGCCGCTTTTGTCCCAGTAACTGTCCTGCCACAACTGCACCACCGGTTGCGAGTGCCGCAAATGCATTGATCAGAAGTATCATGATCTGATCTACTAACGACACACCGGACACTGCCGCTTCTCCTACACTTGCAATCATGATGGAATCCGCCATTCCCACCAATACCGCCAGCAGCTGTTCAATCACTAATGGGATAATCAGTGCAAGAAGTGCTTTATTGTCAAAAAAATATGCTTGTCGTTCTTCCTTTGTGTTCTCCTTCATTTTTCCTCTCCTGTATATTTATGTACATACAAAACCTGCCACCAGCAACTCCTTGCGGATGCGTAATTCGTTGGCAGCTTCTGTTGCATACTATGGCATCAAAAATCCTCAACGTATTCTATTATACGCTGAGGATTTTTCTCATACAATATTATTTTCTTATTTCGCAATCCGTTTCGCTGCTTAATTAAGTTAAATTCAAGAATTGTTGCAAGTTACTCGTCACACAATGAATACTGCGTTTCTACTTTGCATTTCTTCAATCTTGTCAGCATTTACGCTGCTACGAATTTATCAAGCTCTTTCCAGAGATCGTCACAATCTTCATCATAGACATTCAGTTCAATCTCATGGTCAAATCCAAGATTCATAAGACCTAACAGGGACTTCGCATCTACGATATATCTTCCCCGTTTCATATCCATATCATAAGGATATTTCTCAACTATTTTTACAAAATTTATGACATCATCTGGATTAGAAAAAATTACTTTTTTCGCATTCATGATTGGTCCCTCCTTTTTCTTGCTGGAGCTATATTAGCACAATTTTTCTTTTTTGCAAGGAGGAAATATTTAAAAAAAGAAGACTTTTTTGTGATTTATTCGCTTCTTTTTGTCATTTTCCGGCACTTATCCATTCTTTTTACGATAGTCAAGCGGTAAGATACCCGTCTTTTCTTTAAAGACCCTGCTCATATATTTGGGATCTGCATAACCTACCATTTCCGCGATCTGGTTCAATTTGTAAGTTGTCGTTGTCAGCAGTCTTTTTACATTTTCAATACGGTATGTCCGTATGATTTCTGAAAATGTTTTTCCTGTTTCTTTCCGGAACTGACTACTTAGATACTCTTCAGTGACATGCAGTCTTCCTGATATTTCTTCTAGGGTAATGCCCTGATCATAATATTCTCTTATATATTCCAGCGCTTTCTGGATAAGAAGGCTGATCTCTTCTCCCCCTCCTTCTCTCTCGGTCAGATATTCAAAAAATGATTCTACCCTTTCTTCGATATCGGTCCATCCATTTGCTCTTGATATTCCCCGGAGAAACCGCTGTCCTTTTAACTGCACTTCTGCCGCTCCGACCTCTGTCGCCATCTGGATCAGGACCAGTGCGATACGGATGCAGCCTTCCTTTGCTTCCTGCGGAGTACATGGCAGCCCCCTGCAGTATGCCCGGTAGCTGGTAAATGTTTCTTTAAATCTGTGAAAATCTCTGGCATCCAATGCTTCTTTTGCTTCTTTTTCCAGTTCTACCGGATATTTGAATGGATGCAGATGTATTCTCCGGATCTTTTCTTCGCATATCAGTGTTCCTTTCTCCAGAATCAGATTCCACTCTGCGATCCGGTCCAGCCTCTGTACTGTCTCATGCATATTTCGGAATCCATCGCTGACACCCCAGCTGCAGACCATTCTTCCTCTTACTTCTTTTCCAAGTACCGGGATAATATTCTGTTCCAGATACTGATACGTTGCTTTTTCATCTTCCATATGATAAATCAGTGCCACAAAACTGTGTCGTCCTGACAATTCCATCGGATACACACGGAATGATGCATTATATTCCTGCAGTTCATGAAGTGTACGGCTTACATAATCTTTGTATTCATCATAATTAGATCCCATACCAATGCCAAGTACCGCAATCCGTTCATGTACACGGATTCCATACCTTTCTTGTATCAACACTTCCATCCGTTCATCTTCCCTGATCTGGCCCGTGATCGCATTCAGAAATACATACTCCAGATTCAGAAGATGAACCCACCTGTCCCGGTCTCTTAGCTCTTCTTCCAGCCTTCTTAACACCATCCGGATTTCTGATAATTTCACAGGATTTAACAGATAATCCGATACTCCAAGCTGCATCGCCCTCTTGGCATAGACAAATTCCGGACAGGAGCTTACTACTACAAATTTGCAGAATATATGTTTTCTCCGTATTGCTTCGATCATCTCAAAACCGTCCATCTCCGGCATTCTTATATCTGTAAATACTACGTCTGGTCTTACTTTTTCAATTACTGCCAGCCCTTCTGCTCCGTTATCGGTAATTTCTACGATGTCAACTGCCTCTGCTTCCTGGTTCAGGCAGTTGATCAGTTCTTCCTTATATATTGCATTATCTTCTACGATAACCACCCGCATTTATCTTCTCCTTTATTCGGAATCCTGTCTGCTGCATTTTATTACCAATTATTTTGTTCTTCTAATACTTTTTCTTCCTTCATTTCTGACATCATATCGAGATGATATATTTCCAGTGCTTTTTCCAGATATTTCACAGTCTTATTTACTGCATCATCCACCGTTGGTTTATCTCTGTCACACCGCATGATTGCCAGTACCCCCCGGTAGATTAACACGCTCATCTCATTGACTTCTTCAATCTCCTGTTCGGAAATGTTGTATTCTCTTTCCTTTACTACATTTCTAAGCAACATCTCATTTCTCTTAAAGAAATCTCCTTCACTTAGAAATCTCTCATACTCTACTGTCATCTCAACTTTTTCATCCGGATAAATCTCATAATATCTCCGGATGATACCATTCAGATTCGCAATCCCTTCCGGACTGAAGAATAAGAAATGATAAATCCTCGGTCTTGCAAATGAATGCCTGCAAAAGCATCTCCATTGATCAAGGTACCATTGCTTAAGGCTTCTTCCTTCTGCTCTATATATCAGGGTCTCTTTCATATATTCATCCAGACATTTAATACTGGCAAATAATTCCAGTTCATCCAGATTTGAAAAATAATGATACAATGTTGCACTATTATATCCTGCACGGTCTGCCACCTTACGTATAGACAGATTCTCTATTCCTTCTTCTTCCATCAATTCAATCGTTGCATTGATGAAATATGACATAATTCGTTTTCTCTTTTCTTCCCTATTCCCTCTGGCTGTCGTCACTTGTTGTCTTCTCCCTTCTCACACTCTTTCCTTATCCTCATATGCATTTTCATCTTATCATTCTTGCAAAAAAAATTCAATTATCATAATTATGCACTATTTTTTTATATTATTCATGCATTTCTTATCGTATATGCACAATTCGTAATCACCGATTGACATTTTTTAGATTATATAGTAAGGTATTGCTATGTGTTTCATATTGAGAATGCAAAAAATTGGAGGTTTTTTATGGGGAACAAAAGAACAAAGAAAGCCATCAGTCTTGAAGGATTTGTCTTTCTGGCAATCTTTTTAGGCATCTTTGGCGGTATGGGTATCAAGATGGGTGGCGTCAACATGCTGAACACATTGATGAACACCGGATACAAACTGTTACTTGAAACAGTCTTCTATATTATGGCTATCGCAGTACTTGCAGGTGCCATTGCCGGACTGTTCTCGGAATTTGGTGTCATCTCTATGGTGAATAAGTTATTATCACCTTTGATGAAACCACTTTACAACCTGCCTGGTGCGGCTGCGCTTGGTGTTATCACAACTTACTTATCTGATAACCCGGCAATCCTCGGACTCGCAGAAGACAAGAATTTCCGCAAATATTTTAAGAAATTCCAGCTTCCGGCTTTGACAAACCTTGGAACTTCTTTTGGAATGGGATTGATCGTCAGTACATTTATGGTTGGTCTGAAATTAAAAGGCGGGCATGCCGGTACTGCTGTAATCGTTGGTAACATTGCCGCAATCATTGGAAGTGTTATCAGTGTCCGTATTATGCTTCATTTTACAAAGAAAGAGTACGGAACTGAAGAATATTGTGTAAAATTCGAAGAGCACGAAGATATGGATGCCGTCCTGAACACCCGTGAAATCAGAGACGGGGGAATCGGCGGACGTGCGATTGAAGCTCTTCTGGAAGGTGGAAAAGGTGGTGTTGATGTTGGTCTTGCCATCATTCCTGGTGTTATCGTAATCTGTACGATCGTAATGATGCTGACAAACGGTGCATCTGCTGATGGAACTTATACCGGAGCTGCTTACGAAGGTGTTGCATTCCTTCCATGGCTTGGTAAGAAGCTTGAGTTCATCTTATCTCCTCTTTTTGGATTTACGGATGCTTCCGCTATCTCGGTTCCGATCACCGCACTTGGTGCTGCCGGAGCTGCTATTGGGCTGGTGCCTCACATGGCAGAAGCCGGTACCGTTCTTGCGAACGACGTGGCTGTATTCACCGCTATGTGCATGTGCTGGAGCGGATACCTTAGCACACATGTTGCTATGATGTCTTCACTGAAGGTAAGCAAACTTACAGGAAAGGCAATCTTAAGCCACACAATCGGCGGCCTGTGCGCAGGAATTGTTGCGAACTGGCTATTTAAGCTGGTTATGTTGTTCTTGTAAATATGTAATAATGCCGATAACAAGATAATTAATCCACTCAAATAATTTTTCACTCGTTACTGTACCAGACTTGTAATTTAACGACAGAACATTATATTCTGCAATAATAACTTAGAAAAATGCGGTGTAAGAATTCCGGACATAATGTCTTTACGGGATCTTACACCGCATTTTTATTTTTCCTGTATATTCGTTACAATGCCACACAAGATGAAATCTTATCTTCGTCTGATCTTTTTTCTTTATCCGGCACTGCGGTGCTGGTGCAGATATTTCTCCCTGGTAGCAAGTCCGCCGCGGATATGCCGTTCCTGCTTGTTCACATCAAGCACCTTCCGGACACTATGCGCAAGGTTCGGGTTGATCTGTTCCAGACGGTCGGTGCAGTCTTTATGTATCGTACTCTTACTAACCCCAAACTCCTTCGCAGTCTGACGCACGGTAGCTTTATGTTCGATGATATAATACGCGATCTCAACTGCTCTTTCTTCAATATAATCTTTCATAAAAATAACCCCTGCATAAATTGTTTTTTACAATCTATGCAAGGGTATATGAATGTATGTCTACACAGTCTAATCCTTCTCCGATAATTTTCCCTCTTTATAATGCTTCCTGCAAAGTGCCATATAACTTTCATTCGACCCAAGCATCACCTGCGCACCTTCACGTACGATCTTTCCATTAGCGAATCTGGTGTTACATTGTGCGCGTCTTCCACACCAGCAGACTGTCGGAACTTCTTCTATGACATCTGCGATCTCCATAAGTCTCTTGGAGCCTGGAAACATAAGACTCCGGAAATCAGTCCGCAAGCCATAACATATAACCGGAATCTCGTAAAAATCTACGATATCCGATAATGTATCAATCTCTTCCGGTGAAAGAAACTGGGCTTCATCTACCAGAACTGCATCCACTTTCTCTCCGTGATGCAGATATTCATCACTGCCTATACTCCATGTCTCAGAGATTTCTTTCAGAAAATCATCGACATATTCTGCAGGTGCTGATAAGCCTATACGGGACTGGATCTCACGTTCTCCGTCCCGGTTGTCCGTTCTTGGTTTTAACAGGACTGCATACTGCCCTCTCTCTTCATAGTTATATCTTACCATCAGAATATTGGCAGATTTTGAACTGCCCATCGCCCCATATCGGAAATATAATTTTGCCATCTTACAACCTCTTCTTATTCTTATATTGCTCAATTACTGTTTGAACATTAACATTGATTATACATTATCCAGGAAAAGCTAACAACCTTCTTGTGATATTCCTTTTTTTCCGCTATAGTAAAATATATAAGCTAAAATATATTAATTATAATACGGAGATGTAACCATGGGAAAACAATCCACAAGAGAAAATAAAACGATCTATCAACTATGCCGGGAAGAGCAAGGGCTTACTCGTGAAAAAGCAAGCGAGAATATGACCGGAGTATCTGCCTCCCGAATTGAAAAAATCGAGTACGAGCTTCAGGAGCCAACTCCTTATGATATTTTGCAGATGGCTGAATGTTATAAGAAGCCGGAGCTTCGTAATTACTACTGCTCACACAAATGTGCAATCGGCAACCGCTATGTACCGGAGGTTGCGATGTCTGAGTTGTCTACGATCATCCTTGAGACCATCGCAAGTCTCAACGAAATCAATCCTCTCACCAGCCGCCTGATCCAGATTGCCCGTGACGGTAAGATCACAGATGACGAGATTCATGACTTTGCCTATATCAGCAAAAAGCTGGACGATGTATCCCTCGCCATCAATTCACTGAATCTATGGATAGACAAAACTGCCAGTGAAAATAATCTTAATATAGACCTCTTAAACGAAGAAAAAGGAAAACTGCAGTAATACAGTTTTCCTTAAACCAAACTTCTTTAATAACATTTTTTCTTTTATTATAGATGTATATCTGTCCCGGCCAGGATCTGTTCTTAGAAAAACACCCCTTTTACAAATATCTCAATACCGATACCAATCAGGATCACTCCACCTAAAATATCTGCTTTTCCTGCCAGCTTCGTTCCCAGTGTCTTTCCAAGATATAAGCCTGTCTCACATATAATAAACGTAACCACTGCCACGATCAATGAACAGACAACTGCCATGATCAGACCATACTCCGCAATGGTAAATCCTACGGATAATGCATCAATCGATGTTGCGATTCCCTGCATCATCAGCACTGCAAAACTAAGCTTCTTAACTTCATCGTCTTCTTCTCCGCCTGTAATGGATTCTTTGATCATACTTCCACCGATATATAGCAATAATACCAATGCAATCCACGGTATGAACTTCTGAAACTGTCCAAAGATCTGTACAATTGTGTGTACACAGACCCATCCTACCATTGGCATCAGAAACTGAAAAAAACCATACACACCGGCAATATATGCCATCCTCGATTTCTTCATGTGTTTTTCATTCATTCCATTTGCAAGAGATACTGAAAATGCATCCATTGCAAGTCCTACTCCCAGCAGGGCGCTGTTCACAAAAAACAAAAAATTCCAATTCATTTTTTTCTTCCTCCAACATTTGATACACCCGTAGAATGTCTTCTACAGAGTTTTGTATATTTTCATTTATACATTCCAATGATGACTTCCGGTGTTCACATGTCTTCATATTCCTTGTAGCCCCGGAGAACGGCTGCTTTTATGAATGCATAACAATAAAAATCCCCGGACATAACTGTATGCCATATCCGGGGTAATACTTCATATAAATAAAGAGAGTCCACGTATAAACTTTACAGTTATACATGAGTCTCGCAAATTAAAACAAGCCAGATCTTAAAGATCAGTATGTTGACTTGTTGCGATATACGCCTGCTACTCCCTCATCCATCATTTTTCTGTCTAAAAGAAGATAGCATAATTAATAATTTTTGTCAATAACGATTCTGGTTGCATTTCTTTTTCCACATCTGTTATCATATTTTCCAGACATACTCTATTACTGACATTCTAAGGAGCACGCTATGTACCACTACTATATGTTCAACAAACCTTTTGGCTGTGTCACCGCCCGCCGCGATGACCGATATCCGACGGTTATGGATTATTTTAAAGAATTGGATAATGAAAACCTTTCCCCGGTCGGACGCCTGGACCGCGAGACCACCGGTCTTCTTCTGATTACCGATGACGGGGTCTTCAACCAGCAGCTTACCCATCCGTCTTACCACAAAGAAAAAACTTATGAATTTACCCTGCTCGGTGATCTGACTCCAGAGCTTGTAGAAAAACTGGAATACGGCATTATGTTAAAAGGTGCCTCCGAACCAACTGCACCTGCAAAGATCCAGGTAACCGGGCACGCAGTTATGTCGGATATCCTGTCCACACTCCCGGAGGAAATTCAAAAAGATATCCACAAAAACAGACCGGAACACCCTGTTACGTATGGGATAATTACTATCTGCGAAGGAAAAAAACGCCAGATCCGGCGTATGATGAAGTCAGTACATTGCTGTGTGATTGAATTAAAACGTATTTCGATTGGAAATATTGTGCTTGACGAATCGCTCGCTCCGGGTGACTGGATAGAATTCCATATCTGATAAGAACCTGCCCGTTACTATCCTGTACGGGCAGGTTCTTTGTACTCTCTTAGTTCGAAGAGCTATCTGAACTTGATGAGCTATCTGAACTTGATGAGCTATCTGAACTTGATGAGCTGTCTGAACTTGACGAGCTGCTTGAGCTTGATGAGCTGCTTGACTCAACCTGGATGCACTGATTAGCCAGCCATTCTTTTACCAGATTGTTCAGTGCAATCTCCTGAAGATCTGACTTGGAAGCTGCTTTTTTCAGTGCTTTTACACTGTCATATCCATAATCGTCAGCCATCTTCTTAAGTTCTGTCTTATAAGTATCATCATCTAACTTAATATTCTCTTTATCCGCAATTGCTTCTGTTGCAAGTGTCTGTTTTACACTGTTCTTTGCTACTTTTGTAACCTGTTTTTCAAATTTCTCAACGGTTGTTCCCATCTGCTGGGAAATCAGGTCATCGTAGCTCATACCATAAGCTTCTGCTACTGATTTGTACTGGGAGATCAGGGAATCTTCAATCTTCTGTACTTTTTTCTTTGGATATTTCTTCACAGTTGTATTTTCAAGGACTTTTTCCCATGCTGCCTGCTGTAAAGAATCGTTATAGGTCTTCTCATTATCCTCTTCGAGAGACTTCTTCACTTCTTCTTTGTACTCTTTTACAGTCTTGGATGTCTTTGATACTTTCTTTACAAACTTGTTCGTAAGTTTTGGTGTTGTCTTTTTGGAAATGGATTTTACAGTGATCGTAAATGTTACATCTTTTCCTGCATAATCTGAACTTCCATAATTGTCCGGGAATTTTCCATTCCAGTCAAAGGTATCTCCAATGTTATGTCCGATGATGCTGTCTTCAAATCCATCAATAAATGAATTCGATCCGATCTCCAGCGGATAATCTGTAGAAGATCCTCCGTCGAATTCTTCGCCGTTCATCTTTCCTACAAAGTCAATCGTTGCAGTATCACCCTTCTTAACTGCACGGTCTGTTACTTCTTCTGTTGTTGCATTTTCTTCCAGTGTTGACTGAATCTGTGTGTTCACGTCATCATCTGTTACTTCACCTGGCTTGTCTACTTTGTCAACCTCTACTCCTTTGTAAACTGTAATCTTCACGTTATCTGTTTCAAGGCCTTTTGTTGACTGGCAGCCAATCATCATAAGAGAGACTGCCATAACACCTGTTAATAACATTGCCACTTGCTTTTTCATATTGCACCTCATTTTATACTTTGTTCTGATTTTTATCCGGGCACTCTGATCCCAGAGCTATTATCACCCATAATTCCGGTATACTTTTACGCATACCCCTATGTTATATCACATTTAAAAAAACTTTCATAGCATTTTCACATATATTTCACTCTTTTCTCACAGTTTAAGATTCTTCAAATACTCTCTAAAATCTTCCACAACCGTCCTTTCTCTTACATCCGGATCCACAGATTTTAAAATTCACCTTGTTTTTCTCCCTTTATGTACCACAATTTTCCCCTATACTTCTTGCACTCCTACCGAAACAATGTTAAAATATTAGTTATGGAAATAAAGAACATAGGAGGTTCATTGTGAAGACATTTACAATTGTATTATTAGTAATCCTCGTAATCTTAATCATTGCATGTGTTGCATTATATTTCCTTGGTAAAAAAGCAGAGACAAAGCAGGCAGAACAGCAGGCTCAGCTGGAAGCAGTTGCACAGACAGTTTCCATCCTGGTCATTGACAAGGGTCGTATGAAGTTAAAAGACGCCGGCTTACCGGACATTGTTATTCAGAACACACCGAAATATCTTCGCCGTTCTAAAGTGCCGGTAGTAAAAGCTAAGGTTGGACCAAAGATTATGACTCTGATGTGTGACGCACAGGTTTATCCTTTGATTCCTGTTAAAAAGGAAGTCAAGGCTACAATCAGTGGTATCTACATCACAGCTGTCAGAGGTGTAAGAGGTCCGCTTGAAGTTCCTGAAAAGAAAAAAGGATTTTTCGCAAGATTAAGAAATAAGTAAGACCCAAAACTAAGATTACTTAAAGACCCAAAAGCCAACATGCAGAGAACTTGCCACTGGAAACTTCTCTTGCATACTATGGTATAAAAAACAGCATTGGAACTTATCGTTCCAGTGCTGTTATTTTTATGTCTATATTGCAGTCTGCAATCGGATCTCCATTGACATCCAGCGCATAATTGATATGTACGGTGATCTTCTCTTCCTTTTCTTCCATCTGGATATCTTTCGTAAATACCCCGATCATCATCTCGCCATACGGTGTCTCATACTGTGTCATATTGATCTTATCTTTTTCAAATACCATGTGGGTATTCGTGATACCACTTTTGATGATCTCCAGTTTCTGATTGTCTGTGATGCGCACTTTATTCTTGATCTTTCCCGGAATTCCTTCCACGAGCTCGTCATAAATCACATAATGCTTACCATTCTTTTTATAATAGCTGGCCGGCGAGATTACTTCGATCGGCTCACTTCCAGGTTCATCCCCCTGGGCTTCAATACCGGTCACATCCTGATGCAGACCTGATATGCTTAATAATACGTCTTTTGTCATATATTCTCCTAATAATCTTCAATGTCAATTGCCTGGGTCTTATCTACATCATACGGCAGAATCGAATTGGCAAATTTTTTGAATTTTTCTGCCGCATCACTGACATAAAAGTCATATGTTGCCGGTTCTCCCGATGTATTGACAAGGTCCTGTTCTTCTAATATCTTCTTCAAATCTATCGCTGTCTCATAAGCCGGATTCACAATATGTACCTTATCACCAAAATACGCCATGATTCTGGATCTTAACAACGGATAATGTGTACATCCAAGGATCATTGTATCAATATCTGTCTCCTTCATTCCAGACAAATAGATATCAATAACCTCTTCTGTAATCTTATGCTTTGCAAACCCCTCTTCCACCAGTGGTACAAAAAGCGGACAAGGTTTTCCGACTACTTCTGCGTTCGGAAGAAGCTTCTTGATCTCTTTTGTATATGTCTCACTTTTGATTGTTGCTTCAGTTCCGACCACACCGATATGACCGTTTCTGGTCTCTCTTACCGCTGCTCTTGCCCCCGGTACGATAACTCCGATAATTGGAATATCGAATTCTGCCTGTACTGTCTCCAGCGCCAGTGCTGTAGCTGTATTACATGCAATCACGATTGCTTTTACATTCTTCGTCTTTAAGAAACGGATGATCTGTCTGGAAAAACGTATGATATTATTCTTCGACTTACTTCCGTATGGAACTCTTGCTGTATCCCCAAAATATACTACATTTTCATTCGGCAGCTGTCGCATGATTTCTCTTGCAACGGTTAATCCTCCGACTCCTGAATCGAATACGCCGATTGCTGCCGTGTTCCTGTCTTTATTTTCCACAATAATGAATCTCCTTTAATTATTTATCCACCATATTTTATTATTGTACCGTCTTGGACTTGCATTTTCAAGGGAAATCTCTCGACAACACCTGTCTTCCCCTACATTTTCCCACAGAGAAATTATTAAAAGCGTCGATCGTGTGATAATCATACAGAAAATCTGCCATTGTCAGCTTCTCTTGCATGCTTTAGTACCAAAAAAGCTACCCGCTAAAACAGCGGATAGCTTTTATATCATTCATTCCTAATTAGAGTGCCAGTTCCTTAGCAATCTCATACTGATAAGCAGGAATTCCCTTTGTCATTCCAAGAGCTTCATCAATATCAAAGTCTACATACTCACCATGTTTGTATCCAACTACACGGTTTGTCTTACCTTCAAGAAGCAGATCAACAGCTTTTGCTCCCATGATAGAAGCGTATACTCTGTCTTTACATGTCGGGCTTCCACCACGCTGCATGTGTCCAAGAATTGTTGCTCTTGTCTCCATACCTGTAGCTTCTTCGATTCTCTTAGCCATGTTCATAGAATCTCCAACACCCTCTGCATTGATGATGATGTAGTTCTTCTTACCACGTTTTCTTGATTCCTGAATGTCTGCGATGATCTTTTCTTCATCGTAATCATGCTCTTCCGGCATCAGGATCTTCTCAGCACCGTTGGCGATACCGCACCACAGAGCAAGGTATCCTGCATCTCTACCCATAACCTCGATGATAGAGCATCTTTCATGAGATGTAGATGTATCACGTACTTTATCAATTGCTTCCATAGCGGTGTTAACAGCTGTATCAAATCCGATTGTATATTCCGTACAGGCAATATCCAGATCGATTGTTCCCGGAAGTCCGATTGTGTTAATTCCAAAGTTAGCAAGCTTCTGAGCTCCGGCAAATGATCCGTCTCCTCCGATGACTACCAGACCATCAATACCGTATTTCTTGCAGATAGCTGCTGCTTTCTGCTGACCTTCTTCTGTACGCATCTCTGCACAACGGGCAGTCTGGAGAATTGTACCTCCGCGCTGGATTGTATCAGATACGTCTCTGGCTGACAGATCGATAATTTCCTCGTTCAAAAGTCCCTGATATCCTCTTCTGATTCCTCTTACTTTCAGTCCCTTTCCAATTGCTGTACGAACAACGGCACGGATTGCTGCGTTCATTCCAGGAGCATCTCCACCACTTGTCAATACACCTATTGTACGAATTATTTTTTTGTCTGCCATGATTCATTCCTCCATTGTATTAGTTTGTTCCCAATTATCTTCTAACCATTATCATTTCTCTCCGATGATATTGTACATGAATTAGTGCACGCTTTCAATGGGTTTTTCTATAACTTTTACACAACTTTCGCCAAGATAATTCGTCAATCTGCTCAACAAGAGCTGATCTGCGGTCACATTCCACCCTTTTGAAAGGCGTTTTACTGCTTTTTCTTTCCTGCAATAGATGATAACTTCATCCATTCCTTCGGAAACTTTCAAAATATCCTGAAGCATCCCTTCCTGCGCAAGATACGTTGCTTTATCCGGATATTGAAGCCATAATTCCTTTTTCGTCTGATCAAATGGTATCACAGATTCACAGATTAATTTGCTTGGTGCATCATCTTCTTCGGATACACGTCCCTTGATAAATACCTTGGCTTCCTCATTCAAATACATCTGGTTCTTCTCAAAATCTCTCGGGAAGATCACCACTTCTACCGATCCCACCAGATCCTCCAGTGTAATAAATGCCATCACTTTATTTGTCTTCGTGTATTTGATTGTCTTATTCGTGATCATTCCACCAACAATCTCTTTTGCTCCGTCATGTACTTTTGTCCGTCCGGTATCGTCATCCAGTTGGAAATCCAGAGTCGTTCTGGAAATGTTCTTTTTCCATTTTTCTTCATAATCTTCCAGCGGATGTCCACTTAAGTAGACCCCCAGCACTTCTTTTTCAAATGCAAGCTTCGTTTCTTTTTCGTATTCACCCACATTTGGAAGCGGTATGTCAAACTCCGCCTTCTGGTCATCTCCTACGATGTCAAATAACGACAGCTGTCCCGTCATAGAATACTTCCGTTCACGGTTCACCTGATCGAGGATCTGCACATAGACAACCATGAACTGCTTTCTCGTTCCACCAAGGCTGTCAAATGCACCGGATTTTATAAAGCTTTCAATCGTCCTTTTATTGACTTCTTTCCCTGATAATCTCTCAATAAAGTCCTTAAGATTACTGAATTCTCCGCCGGCCTTTCTTTCCCTGATGATCGATTCGATCACCGGTTTTCCGATACTTTTTATCGCTGCCAGTCCGTAGCGGATATTTCCACCATCTACAGAGAAGCTTCCTTCTCCTTTGTTGATATCTGGAGGCAGGATCTTGATTCCCATCTGACGGCAGCTGTAAATGTATTCTGATACTTTTCCCGGATTATCAATCACGGATGTCATAAGCGCTGCCATGAATTCTACCGGATAATAATATTTTAACCAGGCTGTCTGATATGATACCACCGCATATGCTGCTGCATGTGACTTGTTAAATGCATATTTGGCAAAGTCGATCATTTCATCATAAATTTTATTGGCCGTCTTTTCATCGATTCCATTTGCAATACATCCCGGAACGCCTTCTTCCGGATTGCCATACACGAAGTTCTGGCGTTCTTTTTGCATGACGTCGCCTTTTTTCTTGGACATCGCTCTTCGCAAAAGATCGCTTCGCCCAAGTGTGTATCCCGCCAAATCACGCACAATCTGCATAACCTGTTCCTGATATACGATACAGCCGTATGTCGGTGCCAGGATCGGCTCCAGCTGCGGACAGTCGTATGTAATACTTTCCGGATTATTCTTGCCCTTGATGTACTGTGGGATAAAGTCCATCGGTCCCGGACGGTACAGGGAGATACCCGCAATAATATCCTCCAGATTCTGTGGCTTTAATTCCTTCATGAAGTTCTTCATACCGGCACTTTCAAGCTGGAACACTCCGTCTGTCTTACCGGTTCCGATAGAAGCCAGCACTGCTTTATCATCATAATCGATTTTATTAATATCTATTGTCTTGCCACTGCTGATACTTGCCAGACGCTCTGCATCCTGGATGACAGTTAAGGTACGAAGTCCCAGAAAGTCCATCTTCAAAAGTCCGAGTTCTTCCAGCGTCGTCATCGTAAACTGCGTCGTCACCGAACCGTCCGAACCAAGAGACAGCGGTACGAATTCCTCGATCGCACGCTGACCGATCACGACTCCTGCCGCATGCATCGAAGTATGTCTTGGAAGGCCTTCCAGTCTTCTTGACATGTCGATAAGCTCTTTGACCTGTTCATCTTCTTCGTATAATTTCTTGAATTCCGGATTCATCTTAAGTGCCTTATCAAGCGTAATATTAAGCTCTGTCGGCACCATCTTGGCAATACTGTCAACGAATGCATACGGAAGGTCCATTACACGCCCTACGTCACGGATAACACCTCTTGCCGCCATCGTACCAAATGTTACGATCTGCACCACCCGGTCTGCACCGTACTTTCTTCCAACATAATCGATAACTTCCTGTCTTCGTTCAAAGCAAAAATCCACGTCAATATCGGGCATGGATACTCGCTCCGGATTCAGGAAACGCTCGAACAGAAGCTGATACTTGATCGGATCGATACTGGTGATTCCAAGGCAGTAGGATACGATACTTCCCGCCGCAGAACCACGTCCCGGACCGACCTTGATTCCCTGCGTTCTTGCATAATTGATAAAATCCCATACGATCAGGAAATAATCCACATATCCCATCGACTTAATAACGGACAGCTCATATTCCAGACGCTCTCTAAGCGATGGATCCCCGTCCGGATATCTTTCATCCAGACCATCAAAACACAACTTATTCAGATATTCCCATGACGTATATCCTTCCGGTACGTCGTATTTCGGCAGTTTTGTCACACCGAATTCTATCTCTACGTTACACCTGTCGGCAATCTTCTGCGTATTCTCCAGCGCCTGCAGGGCATATGGGAAGAGCTTTTTCATCTCTTCTTCTGATTTGATATAATACTGGCCGCCCTCATAGCGCATACGGTCTTCATCAGCCAGTTTCTTCCCTGTCTGGATACATAACAGGATGTCATGCGGTTTCACGTCATCTGCATACGTATAATGTACGTCGTTCGTCGCAACCAGCTCAATCCCGGTCTCCTGCGCCATACGAAGCAATGACTGATTCACGATCTGCTGTTCCTGCATGCCATGATCCTGTAACTCCAGGAAGAAATTCCCTTTTCCGAAAATGTCCTGGTAGCGCAGCGCCGCTGCTTTTCCTTCTTCGTACATACCACGCAGGATATTCTTCTGTACTTCACCAGCCAGACATGCACTCAGTGCAATGATCCCTTCGTGGAACTCTTCCAAAACCTCCAGGTCTACCCTTGGTTTATAATAATATCCTTCGGTAAATCCTCTGGATACGATCTTCATCAGATTGTGATAGCCCTGGTCATTTTCTGCCAGCAGTACCAGATGATAGTAACGGTCATCTCCGCTTCCTACCGCCTCTTTGTCGAATCTTGATCCCGGTGCTACATATACCTCACAGCCGAGAATCGGCTTGATGCCTGCTGCCCTCGCTGCCCGGTAAAAGTCAATCACACCATACATGACACCGTGATCTGTGATCGCCACACTGTTCATCCCCAGTTCTTTGACCCTGGCTACGCATTCTTTTATTTTATTTGAACCATCCAACAGACTATATTCTGTATGGACATGGAGATGTGCAAAGCTCATCTGGTTCCTCCTTTTTTCTATATCTTACAACCAGCTGTTCCCCGGATATTTTTCTCCCGTTTTATTTATTTTCTTCAAATACATAACGGTTCAAAAAAGGTGCTCCCTTTTTGGGGAACACCCTGGTATCCGTATAAAACCGCCATCTGCAGTTTTTCTGGTTACTTATTCTTCCTGTCTGTTCTGACTTCTTGTTCTTAAACAGATCCGTTAAACATGAATTTTACAAGTTTATCGATATCCTGTGGCTCGTGAGCAACGATCTCTAACTCTGGAATCTCTCCGCCAGAGAAGATGTTAGCCATAGATACATACTGAGATAATTTTGACTTTAAGTTCAGTCTGTCTCCTTCACCTGTTACGAGTTCTACTTTTCCTTCGCATGAATCAACAACTTTGAAAAATCCTTCGATATCTGTAATATTCTGTACTTTCATTTCCCAATTCTCCTTTACTGATTGCCTTTAGCTTTCACGCCTCTATTATAACCTATTTCTTTCGCATTTCAATATTCTTTTCAGAAATTTTTATACGACCTTCTTTTAAAAGTCTTCCGACTGCACGTTTGAATGCATTTTTACTGAGTCCGAATTCCTGCTTGATCAGTTCCGGATCTGCTTTGTCGGTAAATGGAAGCTTTCCACCATATTCTTCCATACGCTTCATGATCATGGCCGCATCCGCATCCATCTGAAGAAATGCTTTCTCTCTGACACTTAAGTCAATCTTTCCGTCTTCTCTTACTTTCAGCACTCTTGCAGACACCCGGTCACCGACTTTTAATTTGCCATAAGCTTCTCTTTTCGGAATCAGTGCACTGTAGCAGTTATCTACGGCAACGAATACACCGAAGTTGTCACTTGTCTCATAGATAATTCCTTCTACCTGGTCATCCTTTTTATATGGTGAATCTGTACGGAGCTTATCATATACTTTCATCGTTGCACACAGTCTTCCGGACTTGTCCACATACAGGGCAACCAGTACTTCGTCACCTTTTTTTACTTTTGCCGTCTGCTCTTTGAACGGAAGCAGAAGGTCCTTTTCCAGTCCCCAGTCGAGGAACGCACCAATTCTTCCGGTATCTGCTACTTTCAGTACCGCAAGCTCCCCAAGTGTGATTTTGGGCTCCTGGGTTGTTGCGATCAGACGGTCTGAAGAATCTTTATATAAGAATACTTCTACCGGATCTCCGATCTCGACGTCTTTTGGTACCTGTTTTTTCGGAAGCAGAACCTTGTCATCTTTATTTCCAAGATAGACACCGAATTCTACTTCTTTTACGATCATTAATCTTCTTTTCTTTCCTAAATATTCTGCTAATCCCATATTGTTCCTCTCTGTTTCCTTATCTTCTATATATGTACTGTTTATACAGCCTTTTTTCATTACTGTTCACCCATCCGCGAAACATTTATCATTTCACCTTGTAAGAAAATGCTGCGGATGCAAGCGGTCTTCCTGTTACCCGGCAAATTTGAATTCTATCACCGCATATGGCTTTTTATTTTCATCACATAATTCTATCACCGTGCGGTCTTCTTCTGCCGCAATTTCCGGGTAAATGATATCTCCATACACTGCGGACTTTTTATACTCCACACGCATCTGATGTACGTCTTTATCATTCGGCAGTACTTCAAGTGCCATCTGTACATACTGGCAGTTGTTGACATGCTCGTTGGTATCTATATGGTATCTGCGTACCGGGAAGCTTTCCAGTGCTTCTGTCTTTTCCGGGAGGGTGATTTTTCTGGATTCATACTCCATCTCATACGGATCTCCGACACCATATGGTGCAATCTCTGATTCTTCCGGTCTTACCGGACGTCCCTTTTCCACATTCATATAGACCCACAGGGAATTCGCATACGCAACGTCCTGTCCTTTTTCATCCGTCATACAGAAGTTACGTTCACCGAATAATCCGTTAAAATCCGTTGCCCATGTACTGGTCTTTATCTTCTCTCCAATCTCCGGATAGCGTTCTGTCACAACCTGCCAGGAGGACAGTATCCATGCTCTTTTTTTCTCCCCACAGTGTTCAATTCCAAGCCCCAGATCTTCCGACTGGAAGGTGCTGCAGTCCTGAAAATAGTTCACAATTCCCGGAAGCGTGATTCTTCTGGTGTGATCCACTTCACTGAATCTGATTCTTCCATCTACTGTATATTGATTGTCTCTCATTGTATGTCTGACTCCTTTGTATGTTCTTTTCCGAAAAAGAACCATTCTATCTTGAACTTTGAAGTGGCTGTTACCATCTCATATTCTTCCGCGCTCAGTGCTTCTTTTAATTCTTTCTTTCCTTCATCGTCCACCACTGCACAGGTTGCATTGGTAAAGCAAAGACTTGGATAAAGCACACACCACCAGTTATGCCCGTTGCCTTTTCCTAGTATCAGGCGCAGTGCCTCATAATTGCCTTCCGGGAAACATACATCCCCGTACCATTTTTCCGGGAAATAACAGGTGGTCACTTCTGCTTTTGCCCGGTAGGAGACACCTTCTTTTTTGAGGACACGGTTGGCAGTCTGTTCCAGTTCATCCTTATGAGCTGTCACCCATAATTTTGTTGCTTTTACACCTTTTTGATCCTGACTTTCTTTTGCTTTCATGTAATCCAGCACACTGTCACGGACCTTTAATTTGATATTCTGATCCTTCTCACTGTCACTTTCGGCGATCACGTGAAAACGGAACACCTCTTTTGCCAGTGCCTGCTGTGTATCATCCATCTGCGCACGGACAACTTCCATACGACGCTCCATGATCACAGTGGTCAGCACTAACGATAACAGACATGCCACGATCAGGCAAATCTTTTTCTGGTTTTTCCGGCTTATTTCATACAATATTTCTGGCTCCTTCCTGTATCGTATCTTTGATATAGAAAGTCTTAACATTCAGCCGGATATTTATACATATATGCTTTTATTAACTCTGTTTTGTCCGGATTACATCAATAACGGTTGTTACCTGGTTATCAATATGCTTGCACATGATATCTGTTGCTGCTTTTTTCTCGCCTTTGCTGATATGCTCAATGATTGCCGCATGCTCTGCGATCAGCTGTGGATGCGCTTCCTCACGTTTCAGATATTCTACACGGTAGCGGTACATCTGCTCACGGAGATTATTCAGAAGCTGGATCAGTTTCTGGTTATCTGTCGCCATATAGATAATGTCATGGAAGCGGACATCTGCTTCTGCGATCTCGGTAATGTCCTTGCTCTTTAAGATCTTCTTAAAGTCTTCCGCTGCCTTTTTCATCTCTTCGATCTCTTCTTCTGTGATCTTCTCACATGCAAGCTGTACTGCAAGTTCTTCCAGTGCTTTTCTGACTTCCAGAACGTCGCGCATATTCTTTTCTGTAATCTCTGCTACCTCTGCTCCTTTTCTCGGGATCATAAGTACCAGCCCTTCCAGCTCAAGCTTACGGATGGCTTCACGGATCGGAGTACGGCTTACTCCCAGTTTGTTCGCAAGCTGGATCTCCATCAGTCTCTCACCTGGTTTTAATTCTCCTCGTAAAATTGCCTGTCTTAAAGTATTGAACACTACATCTCTAAGCGGCAGATATTCATTCATATTCACTTTGAAATTTGGTTCCATGCTTATTTCCTCCTTGCATTGTGTATGCCGGTTACATACACCTGCTTTGCTAATCGTTTTTCTCTTATCTTTGCTGCTGCTTTTCTTGCTTTTTCTTTGCTGTCATACAGTCCGAATACGGTCGGGCCGCTTCCGCTCATCATCGCATTCAAAGCCCCCTGTTCTTTCATGACATCTTTGATTTTCTCGATCACCGGATATTCTTCAATTGTAACTTTTTCCAGTACATTTCCCATACTGGATGCTACTTTTTTCAGATCCTGTTCCTTCAGTCCTTCCAGAATTCCATCGATATCCGGATGGTTCTCTATCTCGTGAGAATCCAGTTTCTCGTATACCAGTTTTGTGGATACGCTGATCGGTGGTTTTGCGATCAGGACATGGCACTTCGGACAGGTCGGAAGCGGGGTAAGAATCTCTCCGATTCCTTCTGCCAGAACCGTTCCACGCATGATACAATACGGTACATCCGCTCCCAGTGTCACACCACGTTTCATCAGTTCTTCCTGCGACAGACCAAGTGAGAACATCCGGTTTATTCCAAATAATACAGCTGCAGCATTCGAACTGCCTCCTGCCATTCCCGCTGCTACCGGTATGTGTTTATCTAACGTAATCTTCACCCCTTCTTTCACATGAAATTCTTTCATCAGAAGGTCCGCTGCCTGATATGCAAGATTGTTCTCATTCACCGGCAGATAAAAAAGATTCGTCGACAACTCTATACCCGGCTTTTTTGTCTTTTCTATCCTGATCTGGTCATAGAGATACACGGTCTGCATGACCATTCGCACATCATGATATCCGTTCTCTCTCCTCCCAAGAACATCCAGACCCAGATTTATCTTTCCAAGTGCCTTCAACTCCATTTTATCCATCTTACATTCTCCTTAATTCTTTGTATACAATGTGCTTATAGTATACTCAAATTTTCCTTAAAAATCAATATCTTATCGCCTTTATTTACCGCTTCTTTTTCCATCTGATTCACTTCTTTTATGTGCTCCACCGTTGTATTATATTTTTTTGCCAGATTCCACAAAGTGTCCCCTTCCCGCACGATATATCCGACGATCCCGGGTCTCTTTTCCAGCTCTTCCATATCTACCGGCTCGAACTGTGCAGATTCTGTATTTTCCACTTTTATGATCTCTTTTTGAAAGCTGTTAAATGCAAGGACGGCTTTTACTTCTATCTCGCCGTTTCCAAGAAGCCCTACCGATACCTGTTCCAGTGTCTGATCAAGTTCTTCTTTCTTAAGCTCTCCGCCGCCATGCTCCAGAAGATAAGAAAACGGAACCATACCGGTCCACACACCGAATGGAACCTGGTCATCCTCCCTTACATACAAGAATCCAAGATGCAGCATACCGTCTATACGCATGCCTTCTTCTTCCACGCCGGTGTTCTCTATCTCTATCCTGCCTTTACAGTGACAGACCTGCAGGATATTTTCCTTTAATTCCGGAAGATGCAGTTCTTCTGTAATTCTGCATTTGGAATGATTCTGTAATTTTAACCGGTAAAGTCTTTTTTCTTCTTTTACCGGTTTGCAGACATGGTCCAGCATATACATATCTTCGAGAATCTGTAGTTTCTCTTCTTCGTAGACAACCAGACGTACCTCCAGTGTCGCTTCTATTCCCAGAATCCGCATCTCTCCATTTTCATCCATCCGTACTTCGATATTCTCATCTGTGAGATTCAGATATGCCTGATGATACATTTCCTCCTGCGCACCGGCGCACTCAATCCGTCCTTCATACGGAACGCCCCTGCTGATCCAGTCGGTCTTTCCTTCTGTCGTCTCATACAGGCAGAATACACTGAGTTCCCCTTGTATCAGAAGCTCATCTGACATAAGCTGTGTGTCTGCTTTTCCGCCTGTTATGTCTGTATACAAAAGAGTCCCTATATTCTCTCTCGTACCGCCAAGGCTTACTTCTTCTTTAATCCGGTATGTATCTTTTCCGGTTGCGAATACTTTCAGGACCTCTTCTTCTTTTGCCTTTTTAAACACCGGTTCTTCACCTTCTATATCCGTCGTAATATCCTGCTGCACACATCTTTCGATATCCAGGCTGATCTCTGCAAGTGTCTTCAGATTCAGCTTTCTGGAATGAATAACAGTGACTGTAAGATCCGTCTGTGCTGCCTGCAATACCAGATTTCCTTCCGGCGGCTGCTCCAGATAGATCATCTCTTCAAACGGGATCCTTCCTTCCAGCCCCGCCAGCTGCGGGACGGTCTCGTCTGATACATACAAAATCTTAAATGCAAGCTTTCCCGATACTTTCAGGTAGCTTTCTACCTGTTTTGTCTCTTCAATCTGCAGTTCCCCGGAACTTAAGATCACCTGTCCTACATCCCGCTTTGCATCCGGCACGTTGTAATCATCGTCAACGTAGAACTGGCTGCTGACAATATGCTTTTTTTCAAATGTGCGGATTTCTCTTTTTAAATACTCCATATATCTTTACCCCTCCCGGTCTTTATTTTTTGATCTGTTATCCGCTGTTTTTTACTCATATATAATCTGTTTTCCGGTATATGCTGTCTTTATCACAATATATGGATATGTTTGTTTTTTATGCTTTCCTTTTTCCGGTCCAAGAAGTGTCGTTCTCATCACCAGTGTATTTTCTGTCTCATAGAAACTGTCCACTTGGATACTGTATCCCGGTGTTTCCTGCCTCCCATATCCCCGGACGATATACAGGTCTCCCTGTCCTTTCTCACGTTCTGCATAGCTTAACCACATCTCTGTCTTTTTTGATGTCTCTATTTCCTGTTTTAGTTCTTCCGGCACTTCATCTTTTCTTACGATACTGTATGGAACGTCCCGTATTTTCTGTTCTTTGATTGTTGCAATCCCACAGGCTGAGAGCAGCATTGTAACTATGGATATTGCAAATATTTTCATTCGCTGCGCATCTTTTTTTCTGACTTTTCCCACATTTTCGCCTTCTATGATTCCTATATTCTGTTACTGCTCCGCATTCCTGCCTGCGCACATTAACTCTCACCACTATCTTACACACTATATCTGTAAAAAATGCAGAATTTATGCTATGATATTAGATAACATTTATTTTTTAATTTCAAAGGAGAACTCAAAATATGATAAGACTTATCTTTGTAGTTTTATTCCTCGTTCTGTTCCTGATCATCGGTATTCCGGTTCTTGGAATTGAATGGCTGATCGGAAAAGTCAGTAAAAAATCTATGGACTATTCCAGTCTCCGTCTGGTCCAGTGGGCTTTTAAGGTGATCATCGCACTCGCCGGTATCGAGCTTACTGTTATTGGGGAAGAAAATGTTCCAGACGAACCGGTTCTTTTTATCGGGAACCACAGAAGTTACTTTGACATTGTGATCACTTATGCAAGATGTAAGAACCTGACTGGTTATATCGCAAAAAAAGAGATGCTTTCCATTCCTCTTCTGCGTACCTGGATGAAACGTCTCTACTGTCTCTTCCTTGACAGAGAAAATCCAAAGGAAGGATTAAAGACCATCCTGCAGGCAATCGACTATGTCAAACATGGTGTATCCATCTGCATCTTCCCGGAAGGAACACGAAACAACGGCGAAGAATTATCCCTTCTTCCATTCCACAATGGTTCCTTCAAGATTGCAGAAAAGACCGGTTGTCCAATCGTGCCGATGAGTCTTAATAACACCTGCGACATTCTGGAAGGGCATATGCCATTTATCAAAAAGACACATGTCATTCTCGAATACGGCAAACCAATTTATCCAAAAGAACTGGATAAAGAGCAGAAAAAACATATCGGGGAATATTGCAGTAATATCATCAGTGAAACTATTCATAAAAACCAGGCACTTGTATAGTGTGCCTGGTTTTTTCTTTTACTTTTATAGCAGGAAGTGCTATAATAGAACGGTATAACTAAAATAGAAAAACACTGCGCACCAGCAGTAAAAAGGAGTTTGAAAATGAACAAACGAAATCTTACCTTGCTGACAGATTTGTACGAGCTCACGATGATGCAGGGATATTATGAAAAGGGTCAGAATGAAAAAGTCATTTTTGACGTATTTTTCCGTCAGAACCCTTGTAACAATGGATATTCAGTATGTGCAGGTCTTGACCAGGTAATCGATTATATAAAGAATCTACACTTTACTTATGAAGATGTAGATTATCTGAGAGGCCTTGGAATTTTCAAAGAAGATTTTCTTCACTACCTGAGTGGATTTCATTTCAGTGGTGACATCTATGCGATTCCGGAAGGAACCGTTGTATTTCCAAAGGAACCTCTCCTTAAGGTTGTTGCTCCTATCATGGAAGCACAGCTTGTAGAGACTGCGATCCTTAATATTATCAACCATCAGTCTCTGATCGCAACAAAAACTTCACGTATCGTATTCGCAGCAAATGGTGACGGCATCATGGAATTCGGTCTTCGCCGTGCCCAGGGTCCGGATGCTGGATTATACGGTGCCAGAGCTGCCATGATCGGTGGATGTGTCGGTACTTCTAACGTACTGGCCGGCCAGATGTTCGACGTTCCGGTTATGGGAACCCACGCACACAGCTGGATCATGAGCTTCCCGGATGAATATACCGCATTCAAAACCTATGCGGAAATGTACCCGGATAACTGCACACTTCTGGTCGATACTTACGACACATTAAAATCCGGTGTGCCAAATGCGATCCGTGTATTCAAAGAATTCAAAGAAGCCGGAAAACCACTCATCAAATACGGAATCCGTCTGGACAGTGGTGACCTTGCTTATCTTTCCAAAGAAGCCAGAAAGATGTTAGATGAAGCCGGTTTCTCAGAGGCTACGATCTGCGCTTCCAACGATCTGGATGAGATTCTTCTCCATGATCTTAAGATGCAGGGTGCAGCTATCGATTCCTGGGGTGTCGGAACGAACCTGATCACTTCCAAGGACTGCCCTTCTTTCGGAGGCGTGTACAAGCTTGCTGCCATCCAGAATGAAGAAGGTGAATTCGTACCAAAGATTAAGATTTCTGAAAATACAGTAAAGATTACCAATCCAGGTAACAAGACCATCTACCGTATCTACGAAAAAGAAAGCGGTAAAGTCAAAGCAGATGTAATCTGCTTCGTAGATGAAGTGATTGATCCGGAAGAAGATCTGCTTCTCTTTGACCCACTTGAAACATGGAAAAAGACAAAACTTCCGGGCGGAACCTATACAGTACGCGAAATTCTCTTACCAGTTTTCAAAAATGGTGAATGCATTTACAAATCACCTTCCTTAAAAGAGATTGCCGCTTATTGCCGTCAGGAAAAAGATACATTGTGGGATGAGACAAAACGTCTTTTCTATCCACATCAGGTATACGTAGACCTGTCCCAGAAACTCTACGATGTTAAGAAATCATTACTTGATCAGATGCATATGACAGATTAAAGGAGGACAATTGATCATGAAAATTATAGTATTAGCAGGCGGACTCAGTCCGGAAAGAGACGTATCATTACTTTCAGGTGCCGGAATCTGTAAGACACTCCGTGAGATGGGTCATCAGGCTTATCTTCTGGATGTATTTTTCGGTCTGCCATACGATTCAGATAAATTAGAAGAAGTATTCGACCTTCCAGACGCAGGTCTTGAAATTTCCAAGGGAATCTCTACTTCTGTACCAGATCTTGACGCACTTAGAAAATCCCGTCCGGACCAGTCTGCTTCCGAGATTGGACCAAATGTCATCGAACTTTGCCAGATGGCTGACATTACATTCATGGCTTTACATGGTTCCATCGGAGAAAATGGAAAGCTTCAGGCTACCTTCGACAACCTCGGAATCAAATATACCGGACCAAACTCTCTTGGATGTACTTTATCCATGAACAAACTGGTCACAAAACAGATCTTTAAGACAAGCGGTGTCCCAACACCTAGAGGAACTTCCCTGACAGAAAAGACAAAAAATACCCGTCTTGACGAACTGGGATACTATCTTCCACTGGTTGTTAAGCCATGCTCGAACGGATCAAGTATCGGAGTCTACATCTGCCACACAGAAGAAGAATATTACGATGCAATCCACAAATCCTTTGACGTAGACAACACAGATGAGGTTGTGATCGAACCATTTATCAAGGGCCGTGAGTTTGCCTGCGGTATCCTTGCAGGAAAAGCTCTTCCACTGGTAGAGATCGTTCCAAAGGACGGACTTTTTGACTACGCCAACAAATATCAGGCAGGCGGTGCTTCTGAGATCTGCCCTCCTGTATCTCTGGATGAAGAGATGCAAGGATTAATCCAGCGTGCCGGTGAACGTGCTTTTGAAGCACTCCGCATGGATGTATATTCCCGCGCCGACTTCATCGTATCTGATGCAGATGGTGAATTCTACTGTCTGGAGATGAATGCCCTTCCTGGAATGACAGCTGCAAGCCTTCTTCCAAAAGCTGCAAAAGCTGCCGGATATGAATACGCAGAACTTTGCCAGGCTATCATCGATGAGTCTATGAAAGCCCGCTATTAAGGAGGATATAATCCATGAAAAACCTTACAATTGGAAATATTACAGAGGCCTGCAGAGGTACCTTTCACGGAGATGAAAGTATCCTGGATCAGGAAGTATCCGGCGTCGTGATCGACAGCCGTAAAGTACAGCCCGGCTTCCTGTTCGTTGCTATTGACGGAGAACGTGTCAATGCGCACAAATTCATCCCTGATACCATCAAGGCAGGTGCCATGTGTGTGGTATCACATGAAGACCTTGGAGAGACAGATTTCCCTTATATCCTGGTAGAATCTACCGGACAGGCACTTCTTGATATCGCCAAACTTTACCGTGACTCCTTCGACATGAAAGTCGTTGGAATCACAGGAAGTGTTGGAAAAACCAGTACAAAAGAGATGATTGCTTCTGTACTGGCCCAGAAATACCACGTACACAAAACACTTGGTAACTTTAATAACGAATGGGGACTTCCGATCACCATCTTCGATATGCCGGAAGATACAGAAGTTGCAGTTCTCGAAATGGGTGTTAACCACTTCGGTGAGATGCGGAGACTTTCTTCTGTATCAAGCCCTGACATCTGTGTGATCACAAATATCGGAATCGCCCATCTGGAATTCTTCAAAACAAGAGAAGGCATTCTCCAGGAAAAATCCCAGATGATCCAGGATATGAAAAATGGCGGATCTATCATCTTAAATGGTGATGATGACCTGCTTTCCAAGATGAGTCCGGTCAAAGGCGTAACTCCGGTCTTCTTCGGAACGGGAAACAACTGTGAATTCCGTGCAGACAATATTGAGCCTCAGGGGCTTCGCGGTACATCCTGCACGATCACATTAAAAGATGGAACCTCATTTGACTGCCTGGTTCCTGTACCTGGAATCCATATGGTAAGTAATGCAGTTGCCGGAGCTGCTGTCGGATACACACTCGGACTGACCGCCGAAGAGATCAAAGCAGGTATCGAATCCCTGCCTTCTATCCCGGGCCGCAACCACATCATCACTACCGATCACATGATCATCTTAGATGACTGTTACAATGCCAACCCAATCTCTATGAAAGCTTCCATCGATGTCCTGAACATGGCCATCGGACGAAAAGTTGCTATTCTTGGAAATATGGGAGAACTTGGCGACACTGCCCTGGACCTTCACGCTGAAGTTGGTACTTATGCAGCTGAACAGAATGTAGATCTGGTATGTGGAATCGGCGACCTGACACGTCCGCTTGTAGCGGAAGCTTCCAAAGGCGAACACACCGAAGCACTGTGGTTCGCAGATAACGAAAGCTTTATCGAAGTTATGCGCGGTATCTTAAAAGATGGCGACAATGTACTTGTCAAAGCTTCTCACGGAATGAATTTCCCACAGATCGTACACGCTCTGGAAGAATTATAGAATTTAAGGAGAACGTATTTATGCAATATCAGATTCTCGCCCTTGACCTGGACGGAACTCTTACCAACTCCAAAAAAGAAATCACAAAGCCAACCCTGGAAGCTCTCATAGAGATCCAGGAGGCTGGAAAAAAAGTTGTCCTTGCCAGCGGACGTCCCACAAAAGGAATCGTCCCTCTGGCAAAACAGCTGCATCTGGAAGATTATGGAAGTTACATCCTTTCCTTTAACGGCGGACGTATCACAGACTGCCGCACCGGAAAAGCAATTTACAACAAGATTCTTCCAGCCGACTGTGCCAAAGAAGTCTACGATATCGTAAAAAAATATGCAGAATATGGTGTAGATATCCTGACTTATACCCCAGAACACATCTTATCCGGAATCAAAGCAAACCAGTACACACAGCTTGAATCCCGTATCAATTCGATGCCGGTTGTCGATGCAAGCGGGAATTTTCTTGACGTCATCCCGGATGACCCGAATAAATTCCTTGTAACCGGTGATCCCGAAATTCTGGATAAACTTCGAAAAGAACTGATCGAGCATTTTCATTCTTATCTTTATATCTACTGTTCGGATCCGTTCTTTGTAGAGATCATGCCTGCAGGAATTGACAAAGCGCACTCCCTGTTAAAGCTTCTCACAAGCATAGGACTTACTGCTGATCAGATGATCTGCTGTGGTGACGGTTATAACGACCTTACCATGATCGAAACTGCCGGACTTGGCGTTGCAATGGCAAATGCCCAGCCTGCTGTTCGAGAAAAAGCGGATTATATTACCAAGTCTAATGATGAAGACGGGGTATTACATGTCATTAATGAATTTATGCGGTAAATAGAAAAAGAGGACTGATTTCAACCTGTCAGTCCTCTTTTTTATTTCAATTTTTACACACCTTCAAGATCAAATTCCGGAATAAAACTTTCTTTTGCCGCTTCTCCCTCCTGAATGAATCCATACTCCATCCCAAGATCTAATGCATAATCCACCACTTTTTCATATTCCCGTTTTGTAACTTTCCGGCTTAGTAATGGGTCTTCTGAGACTTGCGGCATTGGTGTGTATTGATTCATAATGCTGATCAGAATATTATCTCCATATGTTTCGTACAGGTACCGGATAACTGCTTTTGAGTTCTTCACATGTCCCGGCAGAACCAGATGCCTTACAATGACACCCTTTTTTATCATTCCACTCTCTTCATCTATCTGTACCGGACCGGTCTGATCTACCATCTCTTTTATGGCAGCCTTTGCATATGCCGGATAATCTTCTGCATAGGAATACGCCTTTGCAAGTTCCATTTCCATATATTTAAAATCCGGAAGATATACATCAACGTAACCCTTTAGCATCTGAAGCGTCTCAGCCTTCTCATAACCGCTTGTATTATATACAACAGGTAAATCCATCCCCTTTGCTTTTGCAAGCTCCAAAGCGGTTATAATCTGCGGTACATAGTGAGTTGGAGTTACCAGGTTAATGTTGGCCGCCCCCTGGCTTTGCAGCTCCAGAAATATCTCTGCAAGCCGGTCCGTTGTGATCACTTTTCCGGCTTTTGCTTCTGCAATATTGTGATTCTGGCAGAAGATGCATCCCATACAGCACCCGGAAAAAAATACCGCTCCGGATCCTGCACTTCCCGATACGCACGGTTCCTCCCACATATGAAGCGCCGCTCTTGCGACTACGATTTCAGCCGTCTCATGGCAGCGCCCACGCTGGCCTTTCAGACGGTTCACATGACATTCCCGGGGACAAAGTGTGCAGTCACTCAATCTATTGGAATTATCAGGAAAGTCTGGTAGATATTCTGTCTTCCTTTTTGTTTTAACGTTATTTGGTAGTATGATATGATCCATATTTTTCATCCCGTATTCTATAATTAATTCAAATATACATATTGTACCATCAATCCACAAAGTCTGCATTCCGGTATTGCAATAAATTTACCTTTTTGTGCTTCTTTATCCTATATATGTTGAATTTACCGCCGGAAAATGGTACAATTTTCAACGCTTGGAATATTTCAGGCATTCCAGATTTTAAAGGAAGGAAGCGACATTATGAGGGATTACATCATTAGTTGCTGCTCTACTGCAGATCTTACCGAAGAACATTTTAAGGCACGTGACATATCTTATATCTGTTTTCATTTTGAACTGAACGGAAAAGAATATGCAGACGATCTTGGTAAATCAATTCCCTTCGATAAATTTTATAATGCAATGGCAAACGGGGCAGATACAAAGACTTCGCAGGTCAATGCAGACGAATTTGAACACTATTTTGAGCCCTTTCTGAAAGAAGGAAAAGACATTTTGCATGTTACCCTTTCTTCCGGAATATCCGGAGTGGTGAACTCTGCAATGATTGCAAAAGAAAGCCTTGAAGAACGTTATCCTGACCGCAGGATCCTCATTGTGGATTCACTGGGAGCTTCTTCTGGATATGGACTTTTGATGGATAAACTGGCAGATCTTCGTGACGAAGGGAAATCTTTGGATGAAGTTTTCCGCTTCGCAGAAGCACACCGGCTAAACGTACATCACTGGTTCTTTTCTACAGATCTGACTTTTTATGTCAAAGGCGGCAGGATCTCCAAAACTGCTGGTGCTATCGGAGGTATCTTAAATATCTGCCCGCTTCTTAATATGGACAATCAGGGAAGATTGATTCCAAGATATAAGATACGGACAAAAAGAAAAGTCATTCGCACCATTGTAGATCAGATGGCAAAATACGCCGAAGGTCAGACAGAATATTCGGGAAAATGTTATATCTCCCATTCTGCCTGCTATGAAGATGCAAAAGCTGTAGCCGATCTGGTTGAATCCCGTTTTCCTAATTTGGATGGAAAAGTCGAGATTAACAATGTCGGAACAACCATTGGAAGCCATACAGGCCCAGGTACTGTTGCTCTGTTCTTCTGGGGACAGACACGAACTGAATAAGATTATTTATTCTTTATATAACCGATAGATAGTAAGAGTACAAAAGGAGGTTTTCACCTATGAAAACAGCTGTTATGACAGATACCAACAGCGGAATTATGAAAGCAGAAGCCGACTCCATGGGTATTTTTCTAATCCCTATGCCAGTCATTATTGATGATGAGACACACTATGAAGGAATCGACCTTACGGAAGACTCTTTTTACAGCAGTCTGACAGGAGGCAGAAATGTATCTACTTCCCAGCCATCGCCTGGAGATCTCATGGATCTTTGGGATGATATTCTTGAGCAGGGTTACGATGAGATTATCCATATCCCAATGTCAAGCGGACTGAGCGCATCCTGTGCTACAGCTATCAGCCTTTCTGATGACTATGATGGGAAGGTACAGATTGCAGACAATCACAGAATCTCCGTTACGCAAAGAGAATCTGTCATGCATGCCAAAAAGCTGGCTGATGCTGGAAAATCTGCAAAAGAGATCAAAGAAGTCCTGGAAGCTGAGGCATACAATTCCAGCATCTACATCGCTGTAGATACACTGGAATTCCTGAAAAAAGGGGGGCGTGTAACCGCTGCCGGTGCTGCACTGGGAAGTGTTCTGAACATCAAACCGATCCTGACAATCCAGGGCGGCAAACTGGATGCATTTGCCAAGACACGTGGTATGAAAAAATGCAAACAGAAAATGGTAGAGGCATTAAAGAATGACCGTGAAACACGCTTTAAAGATGCAGATGACAAACATCTTCTTATCGGAGCTGCAGGATCTAATCTTACCGAAGAAGAGGCTGAAGAATGGAAACAGATGCTTGTAGAAGCATTCCCGAATTCTTATGTATATTATGATCCACTTTCATTCAGCGTAGGCTGCCATATCGGACCTAAAGGTTATGGTATGGGTATTAGTGTATGCTCTACGGATTATGATGTGTAATTTTAATATTTGATTCATCTACAGAACCTTGTATATTAAGACAAAGAAACCGCCCGGACATATGTTCATAAACACGATGTCCAAACGGTTTCTTTATCTTTTATCTTCTTTTATATCATTGATTCCGTTTTGAGTACACGCTCTGGTTTTTCAGGTATCAAAAATACAATCAGATTTTTATTTTTCATTTTCAATATATTTCTTATTGATATCTTTCCACATCTCTGTATCTACACCATCCCATGACAACTTATCAGGATTGTAATATGGATCTTTCTTGGCTTTCATCTGCTCTTCATAGTCTTTATAAAGTGCAATTACCTTTGGTGATAACAGAAGTACTACCAGCATATTAACCCATGTACAGCTTCCAAGTGCCAGGTCTGATAAGTTCCATGCAATATCAGATTCCAGGTTACCCCAGATGAAGATCAGAACCGGCATTGCAATTCTCATGATCCATGTAACTACTTTACGGATCTTTGCTTTTGATTCGCCCTGGAACAAATACATTGCTGCAGTCTCTGCTTCATAGTAATAACTGATCAGACAGGTAAATGAGAACAATGCCAGCATAATTGCGATGAATGTCGGGGCAATTCTTCCCATAACTGTTTTACATGCTAACTGTACGAAGATAACTCCGTTCGTTCCTGCTGCCGCAAGTGCCGGAAGCTCTGCAGAACCACTTCCTACATATCCGCTTGCTGTATGGAAACAGTCTGTTAACAAGATCATAAGTCCGGATGCTGTACAGATGATAACCGTATCAAGCCATACACCTGCTGCATTGGCCATCCCCTGTTTTACCGGATGACTGGTCTCTGCTGCAGCTGCTGTAGGAGAAGCTTCACCCATACCAGAAGCACTTGAGAAGGTTCCTCTCTTAACACCCTGCTGGATGATCACACCGATTGTTCCACCGAAGATTGCATTCTTGCCAAATGCTGCTGTTACAACTGTTTTGATTAGTCCTGGTACTGCTGTAATGTTCATCACAATAATTACAACTGCTGCGATCAGATATACCGTTACCATGAATGGTACAATCATTGATGCGATCGCACTGATACGTTTTACACCACCGATAACAACAATTGCAAGGATGATTGCGATGATCAGTGCACTTACCCACATTGGAATCTTAATTGCATTGTGGAATCCATCACAGATTGTGTATGTAGCCGCTGCCGGCATAAATACAGAAGTTCCGATCATAAGTATCAGCGCCATGAATGCACCGTATTTTTTCCATCCAAGTCCTCTCTCTGCACAGTAAGCCCCGCCACCACGGTACTGTCCGTCGATCCGTGTCTTATAAAGAACTGACAGTGTACACTCTGCGAAACACACTGCCGAGTTTGTCATACCTGCAAGGATCATCCAGAATAATGCTCCAGGTCCTCCCATGTAGATTGCCACTGCCACACCAGCTACATTACCGGTACCGACACGCATCGCCATGGTCGTACAGAACGAACCGAATGCCGAGATTCCTGAATCAGAATCCTGTTTATCAATAATTCTGCTCCACATATCCTTAAAATGTACAAACTGGAAACCATGCAGTCTGATTGTAAAATATAATCCGCTTCCTACAATCAAAACTAACATACCAACGCCCCAGATGTAACCATTCAGGAAATTTACCACGTTGTTTAAACTGTTTAACATACCATACCCTCCGTATTCCTTTTCTTTTGCTCTCGTTTGTTAATAATATCACAATTATTTGTAAAAATCAATAAATAGCGGCATTTATTGATGAATATTTTTCACATATTTTACTACTTTTTCTCCATTTTATTCATATTTTTTTAATTTTTATACATTTTCCCGCGTACAGCACTTGTTAAATTAAAAACATTTTTATTCATCGTACTAAAGTTCAAAAAAAGAATCGTCCAGATATCCATCTGAACGATTCCTTCTATCTAATCTTTTCAACTAAGATTTTTCTTTTATTATGCTTTTTTCTTTTTTGGCAGTGACAATATAATAACCGCTGCAATGATTCCGACAAATCCTGCCAGATCCATTGCGGAAAATGCCACATGCATGAATATTACAGACAGGGCCGTTGCGGTCAACGGTTCTACCGATGCAAGCAGGCTGGCTTTTGATCCTCCGATCAGCCGGACACCCTCCATATAACAGCTGAACGACATCACCGTTCCCAATACGATGACAACTGCAACACAGGCAATACATTGCCAGTCCCATGTGATTGCTGCATTCATTGTCCATGGCTTTACGATCGGTGTCAGTCCGATTCCACTGATCAGCATACCCCATCCAACCATCACGTATGTCCCGTAAATATCCATAAGATTCCCCGGAACCAGGTTGTAAAATACAGTTGCAACAGCGGATGCAAGGCCAAGCACAAGCGTTGTCTTTGACACACTCAGCTGTGTAAGATTACCATGGGTCGCCAGAAGAACTGTACCTCCAAATGCAAGCACCAGTGCAATAATCTCATTTCTTCCCGGAATCTTCCAGTTTTTAACCGCCAGAAGCACCATGATCATAACCGGTGCCGTGTACTGTAATACCGTTGCTAGCCCAGCATTGGAATCTTCGACTGCCATATAATATGTCATCTGACAGCCTGCGATACCGATCACTCCATAGACCAGCATCCGCAGTACATGTCTTTTATTCTTCCAGATACGTAAGATTCCTTCCTTCTGTATCATATATGCTCTTGTAAGCAATATGATTCCGGCAATGATCAGTCTTACATTTACCAGCCACGGTGCCGTTACCCCTTTGTATTCGAATGAATATTTTCCAAATACTCCTGCGAGCCCCCAGAAGAATCCACCTGCAATCGTAAGTGCCGTTCCCCGGACAGTCTCCTTACGATCAAGCCGTTCTGAAAGCTCTTCGTATTGTTTTTCTCCCATTGTCATCCCTCATATTTTTAACTTTTACTCTTCTGTTCTTTCTTCTTCCCCGATTGTCTTATCCTGCGTATCTTCCTTGTCTTGCGCATTCTCCTTCTCTTCTGTATGATCCTGCTCTTCTGTCTCTGCTTTTTCTACAGTTTTCTCTTCTGCTGTATCTTTCTTTTCTTCTGTTCCAGTGGACTTTTCCTCTGTTTTCTCTGCATTCTCAGATTCAACTCTTTTATGTCCTTCGCAGTACATTCCAAGCGTTTTCTCAAGAATCTCAAGATCCACCGGTTTGGTAAGATGATGGTTCATTCCGGCTTCTTTTGTCTTTACCTTATCTTCTGCAAATGCGTTGGCTGTCATTGCTATGATTGGAATTGTCTTTGCATCTTCTCTTGTCATCGCTCTGATCTTACGCGTCGCTTCCAGTCCATCCATAACCGGCATCATGATGTCCATAAGGATTGCATCATATTCGCCTTCTTCTGATGCAGCAAATGCTTCCACTGCCTCTTTTCCATCTTTTGCCTGCGCCGTGATTACCCCGGCACTCTCCAGCATAAAATTCGTGATCTCAAGATTCAGGTCATTATCTTCTACGATCAGCACATGCAGCCCTTTCACATCCTTCTTTTCATCCAGATCATCCTCTGGCACAATCTCTGGTTCCTTCTCCGGATTAATGTCAAATCCGAGTGCGATGTAAAATGTCGTACCTTTGTCCTTTTCACTGTAGACCTGGATATTTCCTTCCATTGTCTTTAACAGTTCACTTACGATTGCCATGCCAAGCCCGGTTCCCCGGTAACTGGTCCGCGCATTGTCATCTGCCTGTGTAAATGGTTTATACAGATATTCATCAATAAATTCTTCACTCATTCCAATACCTGTATCACGGATAACGATCTGATATTCTACCTGCTTTTTATCGCTGCTCTTTTCTTTGATATATACATCCACAGATCCACCCGGATGATTGTACTTCACGCTGTTGCTGATCAGATTCAGTAAAATTCTCCGGAAATGCACCGGACTTCCGATCAGTCTTGTATGTTCTACATCCTTCATATGGATCTGGAACCTGATCTCTGCTGCTTCCGCCTGAACTTCCACAATTGCCTTGATCTGCTCCATCTCGTCATTTAAGTCAAATGGTACATGTTCAAGCTGCACTTGTCCATTTTCAAGCTTGCTCATATCCACCACGTCGTTGATCAGTGATAACAGATGTCCCGATGCCTGATCTATCTTCTTCAGCCATTCTTCTGTCTTTTCCGGCTTGTCTTTATTCTTCCGGATGATCTCAACCATACCCATGATTCCGTTGATTGGAGTCCGGATATCATGCGACATATGCGACAGGAATTCTCTTTTTGCCATATTCGCACGTATGGCCGCATCGTTTGATTCTTTCATCTTCTCCTGATATTCCAGCAATTCATTGATATGCTTCTCCTGATGCCCTGCATGTACCCTCAGAATAATGTACACACTGAACATTAGAATTGCACAGATTAAAAATATCATATAATAGGTCTCGTTATGCTGTAATACATAGGACAGTGACTTGTTCTCTGTAAAGTTTGTGACCCATTTGTCCTGAAGTTTTCCAATCGTACCGTCTTCTGACATTTCCTGCAATGCAGTATTTAACTTTTCCTGCAGTTCTGTGGCATTTTTATCTACCGCAAGTGCAGGATAGCTCTTTGCGATCACAAGACCTTCCTGCAGATTCAGACCATTCTCTTCGATGATTTTCGATGCAACTGCTGCATGGCAGATTCCATAATCCACATCGCCATTTTCCACTGCCTGAAGGATCTCTGTATTCGTATTATATTCCACGTAGTCACACTGCAGGTCATAGGTTGACTTTATAACCGACTTTGCCATAAGTGCGACCTTTTTCCCTGCTAACGACGCTACACTGTCTACCTTCTCTTTTCCATAAACACGTAAGTCATCTGAACAGATTGGTATCGTCTGCAGTGTATCCTGCATATTGGAAAATATTTCCAGACCCAGTAATACGTCGACGGTCCCGTCTTCTAACATCTGCCGGCATTCCTGCCATTCTCCTGTCTTAAAATCCGGGCGCATGCCAATCCGGTTTGCTGCCTCTATCATAATCTCTATGTAGAGTCCAGATAGGTCGCCATTTGTATTATAATAAGAATTCGGACTAAAATCATAGTCTGTTGCAATCTTAAGTACCGGCGCATCTTTATCTGTTACTTTTACTTTCGTCGTAACCACCGGGTCTTCTGTGAATACGCCCATCTCCGCCGCAGTAAATATAGATGGTATCAATATACACAAAATAATCAATACGACCAGTACAACGTTGAGAAATGTATGTATGTTTTTCTTCATCGTATATCCCCTTATCATTTGTTCTGCTATAACCTTTTATTCACTTTCATCTGCGGTCCGGCTTTTTGCTGACTGCCTTTTTCAAGGTAACCTCATCGCAGGATGCCTGCAAGTGTTTTCATCAGTTTTCCAATCTCTATCGGCTTTGCAACATGACCATTCATACGCGGCATCTGAATATCCATCAGCACCAAATCATAATAATCTGCCGGTACACGCTTTATACATTTTAACGCAACTTCCCCGTCCGTTGCAACTTCAACTTTCATTTTGTTGTCTTCTAATATTGTCTTCGCAATCTCGGCATTTAATTCATTATCCTCTACCAGCAGCACCTGTTTCCCCTCCAGGAATTTTTCCGCTTCTTTTTCCTCATCCAGATGCTCCGGCCTCTTTGTCTTCTCTTCAGCTATTTTGTGACACAATATGATCTCAAATCTGGTTCCTTTTCCAAGCCCGCTGTCTACCCGGATCGTTCCACCCATCATATCCACCAGAGATTTTACAATCGGAAGTCCCAGACCGGTTCCTATGATTCCTGATTCGGATGAATTCCTTTCTCTTGAAAATGATTCAAACAAATGTGGAAGATATTCTGGCATTCCAGAACTCCTCAAAATAATTCTATCTTTCATTATACTAAATAATCACTTAATATTCCATAGCTGCACCGTCTTTGCTATACAGAAAACCTGTCACTGGCAGCTTTTCTTGCATACTTTGGTATACAGAAAACTTTCCACCGGCAGTTTTTCTTGCAAGCTTTGGTAGAGTATAAAAATAAAGCAGCTACAGCTTCCTGTTCCGAAACTGTAACTGCCTTGATTTCATATATCTTAGAAAGATATTGGGGATGTAAAAGATGTTCTTTTATAACTTATTTTCTTATACGTTATTTCTTTATAATTCAACTGTCTGTGTCTGTTTTTTGATTCCGTGTTTTTCTGCAAATCCTGTCAGGATCAGTGTCAGGGCTCCGTCACCAGTTACGTTACATGCTGTTCCGAAGCTGTCCTGAAGTGCGAAGATTGTAAGCATCAGGGCTGTTCCTGTCTCATCGAATCCAAGTACTCCTGTGATCAGTCCTAAGGAAGCCATAACAGTTCCACCTGGCACTCCAGGTGCTCCGATTGCGAATACTCCTAACAGTACACAGAACAGGATCATGTTTGGTAATGTCGGAATTGTTCCGTAAAGGACTTTTGATACTGTCATTACGAAGAATACTTCTGTTAATACAGATCCACATAAGTGAATATTTGCAAAAAGTGGTACTCCAAAGTCTACCATATCATCTCTGAGTGTCGGCTCAGATTTCTTTGCACAACGAAGTGCTACTGCAAGTGTTGCTGCAGAAGACATAGTTCCTACAGCTGTGATGTAAGCTGGTCCATAATTCTTTAATACTGTCATCGGATTCTTTCCTGAATATGCACCACCAATTCCGTACAGTAATGCAAGCCAGATGTAATGTCCGATCATTACGATCACGATAACTTTTAAGAATACCGGAAGCTGTTTTGTAATGGTTCCTTCATAAGATAAACTGCAGAATGTTAATGCAATGAATACTGGAAGAACCGGGATAATTACTTTTGTTACGATAGAAAGTACAATCTGCTGGAACTCTTCCAGAACTTTTGTAATTGTATTCGCCTCTGTCCATGTTGCTGCAAGTCCGATCATGAGTGAGAATACCAGTGCACTCATAACTGACATGATCTGCGGAATATCAAGCTGGAATACAACTTCCGGAAGCTCTTTTAATCCTTCAACTTCAGAAGTAATTGACATATGTGGAATCATCATATATCCTGCTGCCATAGAGAATAATGCAGCTCCTACAGAAGATACATAAGCAGTTACAACTGCTACTCCAAGCATGGTTGACGCATTATTACCCAGCCGTGTAATAGACGGTGCAATAAATCCGATAATAATCAGCGGTACACAGAATAAGATAATCTGGTTCACAATATACTTCAGTGTTACAATAACTTCCATAACTGGTTTTCCAAGGAACTGTCCTAAGACAATACCGATCACTACTCCCATGAGTAACTTAAATGGTAAACTACTAAAAAATTTCTTCATACCTCTCAAACTCCATTCAATTTTTATGTAATTTTTTCTTACTTTTATTTCATTTTCCGGGTTTTATTTTCCCTTATTCTTCAATCATCATCTTGATGATCTCTTCGTTCGTCTCGCGCATTCCTTCTTTACCAAGACGTCCAACATTTTTCAGTGTTGCTTCTACACCTTTTGTCACGATTCCATCCCCACCATAGAATTCCTGACCACGTACATACATGTTGTATCCGAGGATACCTGCATCTACTGCAGATGCGATCTTGGCTGCACAGGATGCTTTTGCACCATCACAGACAATACCTGATACTATTGCCAGTGCATTCACAACGGTATGGATGACTTCCTCATATCCACCACCGCAAAGATAAGCGATACCTGCTCCCGCTCCTGCTCCTGCATTCACAGCTCCGCAGTATGCTGACAGACGTCCGATCGGTGTCTTTTCATGAATCGCTGTCAGATTCGAAAGTGCCAGTGCACGGTAGAGCTTTTCTTTTTCTACTTTGAGCTCTTCTGCGTATACCATTACTGGTACGGATACCGTAATTCCCTGGTTACCACTTCCTGAGTTTATTACAACCGGAAGTTCACATCCATTCATACGGGCATCTGATCCGGCTGCTGCCATTGCTTTTGCTCTGGTTTTTACATTGTCTTCATCCATATCAAGGAGTACTTTTCCGATGTTTGCGCCATAATCGCCACGGATTCCTTCTTTGGCGATCGTATAGTTGTATTCCATCTGTCTGTCGAGTACTTCTTTGATATCTTCAACATCTACCGTGTTAATGAAATCCCAGATATCTTTCATATTTAAAAGGGTTCTGTCTGTAAGACCTTCCTCTTCTTCTCCTTTAACCTCTGATTCTTTCACAATTTCCCCATTATGCTCAATCAGTACGATGTTCGTGTGATAATTTGCAATTCTTACTTTTGCATAATCATCTCCGTGATATAACGTAATCACAATATCAAATGTAATCCCCTGGTCCAGATGCTCCACTGTGATCGGTGTATTCTCCAGGAATTCTTTGATCTTAGCTGCATCTTCTTCTGTTGCTTCTGCGATTACTTCCAGTTCCTTATCCGGATCTCCTGCTACGATACCTGCAGATGCTGCTGCCGGTATTCCTTTCAGATGATTGGTATTCGGAACGATGACTGATTTTACATTTTTAATAATGCTGCCGCTTGCCCCAATTACAACGCGGTCCGGCATACATCCCAGTTCTCTTCTTGCTACTGCTGCTGCATAAGCCAGCGCAATTGGTTCAGTACATCCCATTGCAGGGTGTAATTCTTCTTTTAAGATCTGTACGTACGCATTATATTTTGGATTTGTTTTTTCCATCTCTCTTTTGTATTCCTTTCTTCAAATCTATATAAAAACTATTTTCCGGAAAATTTGTTTTTGACTTGTTTTTCTCATGTAGACACTGTATCATCAAATAAACGATTTGTAAAATTTAACTTTTTTATGAAATGCTTAAAAAACTTTTATACTTGTAAAGTCAGGCGGATATTCGCAATACGCTTCGCTGCTTGATTTGGTTAAATTACATCGCAGAATGGAGAAATTTATGGATTTTCGTGGAATTAATACATTTATACATGTTGCAAATCAGGAAAGTTTTTCAAAAGCTGCCGATATTCTCGGCTATACGCAGGCTGCCGTCAGTATTCAGATCAAGCAGCTGGAATCCGAACTCGAGACCAGGCTTTTCGACCGCATCGGCAAACACATCTCCCTTACGCACCAGGGAAAGATATTCTACCAGTATGCCCTACATATATCGAATGAAATCGAAGAAATAAAGGATGTTCTTTCCGGTTCCCAGGATCTGACAGGAACACTACGGATCGGAACGATCGAGTCCATCTGCGCTTCGATCCTTCCCGATATTCTGTCCGAATATCATAAGCTTCACCCGCAGGTTGAGATCAGCATCATCACAGATTCTCCGGAAGCACTTCTGGATATGATGAATAAATCACGTGTCGATCTTGTCTATTTTATGGATAAACGTATGTATGACCCGAAATGGGTCAAGGTCTTAGAAGAGCCGGAAAATATTATATTTATCGGAAGCAATGATCATCCATGTACCAAAAAAAGTCCTTTGATGTTGAGTGAGATCATCAAAGAACCTTTTATTTTAACCGAGCGGTATGCCAGCTACCGTTTTATCCTGGATCAGTATCTGGCTGCCTATGGTCTGGAAATCCATCCCCGTGTAGAATCCAGCAGTACGGATTTTATCATACAAATGCTGTTGAAAAACGAATTTTTATCTTTCGTTCCGCAGTTCACCGTACGGGAACAGATTGCACAGGGAATTCTTACACCTATTACGGTCAGTGATTTTGATATGCATATCTGGCGTCAGATCGTCTATCACAAAGATAAGCTCCTGACCCGCGAGATGAAAGCATTCTTCCAGCTCGTAAAAGAGATCGAAACAACGGAATTATAATCCAGACTTCCAATAACAGCACGGGGACAGGTATTCCCTGTCCCTCGTTAAAAAAGATAGTATATCGAAAAATATAGAAAACGTCTGTCTAAGCGGTTGCCGGAAGAATACGTGACAGGAAGGTCTGTGTTCTTTTCTCCTTTGGTGCTGTAAAGATGCGTTCCGGCTTTCCTTCTTCTACTACATATCCGTCTGCCATGAAGATGACTCTGTCTGCTACATCTCTTGCAAATCCCATCTCGTGTGTTACAACGATCATCGTCATTCCTTCTTTTGCCAGAGACTTCATTACATCCAGTACATCTCCAACCAGTTCTGGATCCAGTGCTGATGTCGGCTCATCGAATAACAGTGCTTTTGGTTCCATGGCAAGTGCTCTTGCTATCGCAACTCTCTGCTGCTGTCCTCCTGAAAGTGTACTTGGATATACATCTGCTTTGTCTTTCAGTCCTACTTTATCCAGCAGTTCCAGTGCTTTTTTGTGTGCCTCGTCTTTATTCATATGTTTGGTAAGGACCGGTGCCATCATCACATTTTCAGCAACGGTTTTCAGCGGAAACAGATTGAATCTCTGGAATACCATACCAACCTCTTCTCGGAACTTGCGGATGTCACATTTTTTATCTAACAGGTTCTTACCTTCATATTGTACGACACCTCCTGTAGGCTGCTCCAACTGGTTGATGCATCTTAAGAATGTGCTTTTTCCCGAACCGGATGGTCCGATGATGCATACAACTTCTCCTTCTTCGATATCAAGGTTGATATCTTTTAATACTTCCAGGTTTCCAAATTTCTTTGATAAATGACTTATTTTAATCATATTCATATCAATCACCTCATTTTTCTTTCAATCTGTTTCTGAACAATTATTAATATAGAAAGTATCACCAGATAAAACAGTGCCAGCGCGGTATATGTCGGAATTGCTTTAAAGCTTAAAGCTGCATATGCCTGTGCCTGATGTGTAATCTCATTTACCGCAATGGCAGATAATAATGCTGTATCCTTAACGGATGTGATAAACTGGTTGAACAATGCCGGCAGGGCGGATTTGAAAGCCGGCGGGATAATCAGGTGGATCATCGTCTGTGAACTGGTAAGTCCAAGAGATGCTCCGGCTTCTTTCTGTCCCGGATCAATTCCCATCAATGCTCCTTTGACAATTTCAGATATAAATGCTCCGGAGTTCAATGCAATAACACCGATTCCGACAATTGTACTGCTGATATCTACACCCATAAGTTTTGGAATTACGAAGTATCCATACAGCGCCTGCACCATAAGTGGTGTCGCACGGATGATCCAAATGTAAACTTCAGCGATTGCTTTTCCTATCTTATATTTTGACTGTAATAAGTATCCGCAGAGACTTCCGACTAGGAAACCAATCCCGATACCTACTACAGCAATTAAAATCGTCAGTTTTAACCCGTCGAACATCATCGGGAGTAAAACATTCAAAAATTTCATATCCATATACTATCTCTTCCTATCTGTTGTCTTTTTAGTTCTTGTATTTTAATAATCTGGACTGGAGATTATTCACACCATTTTGCATATAACTCATCTGTTGTACCATTCTTGATCAGTACTTTTACAGCTGCGTTGATCTCATCGTAATATTTACACTCTTTTGAAACTGCTACACAATATGGAGCCTGGCCCTGATTGAACTCATCACCTACAACTTCAAGGTTGCTGTCCGGTGTTGTCTTAATGTAGAAACTTGCTCCAGGTCCGTCCTGAATAACTGCATCGACTTTCTTCTGTTCCAGTGATTCGTATGCTGTTGTGATTGTGTCATGTACTTCCAGCTCGGAATCAGACAGGTTCTTTGATGCATAAGTGTGAGATGCAGTTCCTTTTTCTACGGCTACTTTTTTGCCTTTCAGGTCATCGACACTCTTAATTCCTTCATCATTTGTCTTATTAACCATAACGACCTGACCGGAATCACAATATACATCGGTAAAGTTCATAACCTCTTTTCTTTCATCTGTTGCACAAAGTGCTGCAGCTCCGATATCCAGTTTACTTTCTGAAAGTGAAGTAGTCAGTGCTGAGTAATCCATTGCCTGCACACCTCCGTCAATCTCAAATCCAAGCAGATCCTGCAGATCACTGATAAGATCAAGGTCATATCCGATCAAGGTCTTTCCATCTTCATCGTAGTAAGAAAATGGTCCGAAAAGTCCGCTTGTTCCGACTTTCAGCTTTACACCTTCCATACTTCCTTTGATATCATCTTCTGTAAGGGTTTTCTTGGTTTCGGATTTGGCTGATGAATCATCACTTGATTTGCTTCCACATCCTACACCAAGCATTGCTACCATCGCCACACTCATCATAACTGCTACTAATTTCTTCTTCATAATACGAGTCCTCCTTACTGCTTTACCTTCGGAATCTGCAAACTGCAATTTCCCTGGATTCTTTTTTAACTGAAAATGTAAGGGCGCATTACAAACTTTTTTTGTAATGCGCCCTTGCATTTTCTGTCCGACAGACTTTCTAATCTTACCCGGGATGACTTTAGAAAATAGTTTTTCTATGATTTCATATCTGTGAAATGAAATACGAAAAAGCGCCGCAGTTGATTGCTGCGACGCCTTTGTCTGTCTCGTTCCTTATGAACTTGTGATTATTCTAACCTCTTTATTGCTTTCCGTCAATCTGTAATTTTGTTCAAAATTATCAGTTAATTCTTTTATTTTATCGTTTTTATCACGAATCTTTACTGGTGTTTTTACATTATTTCCAAAATGTAAACATTGATCAAGTATTATTTTGTGTTATTTAACTATTACGTTTTCTAATACTTCTTTTTTCATCCTCTTACATATAGCTCTTTATTTTTTACTTCTAGATTGTAGGAATGATTTTTCAGACACACTCTAGCATCCTCTTACCGTACCTGTTGAAAATAGTCTTCCATCGTTGGAAATGAGATATCCTCTCCGGTACACATCACCATGATATCATCCCGGAGTGCCCGGGCTTCTATCGTATCGATCTTTCCAAGTTCTTTTAGTAACCCCAGACTCTTTTCCATCACGCCTTCCGGTACTTCTTCCCATTTTTCACGGAATCTTCTTTGTCTATAGTATATTTCTTTTTCTGCCAGATATGTCTTCATAATCTGCAGTTTTTCTTCTGAACATCCCTCCATCTCAATGTGGCGGATAATATTTTTCAGATCTACTGCATCATCCAGGGCATTATGACTGACTTCTGTTCCAAGGCCGCAGAGCAGTTTCAGACTTGCAATTCCGGCACTTGGGAGACTTAACTTTGCTAGATACATCCCTTCTACATCCTGGATCATCCGGATTACACGGTTTACAATCTTCCTTGTTCTCTTGGAAGCATCCTGACGATATTCCAGCAGATCTTTCTGGATCACATGCTTATCCGGCCCCCATACATAGATGTTTTTCACATCCCAGGCTTCCAGCTGTTCTGCCACCTCTTCCATCACCAGTTCATAATCCGGTGCACTTAAAAGGTCTTCTCTTCCGATACCTGTCATCTCCTGAAAAAGCTCATGTAATTCATCTTCGGCATATATATACGAATGAAATCTTGTCACTTCCTTAAAGTTCTTCTGACAGATCACAAATCCGACCGACACCAGCTTCGGCGGTGGTCCGCCTTTTTTCTGGGAAGTCAGAAATTCTGTATCTAAAAAAGCAACCATTTCATTTTTTAATTTATCTGCAATCTTTGGGAAATCCTTTTGCTGTATTTTTATATTTATATTCTTCTTTGGTTTTTTCTTGATCCTTGCCAATGAAACCACTCCTTGCTGTTATATCATATTCCTTGTGACATCATACAGGGTGTGGGGAGATTTTGCAAGTGGGCACAATGAATAACTACTTTCTAAAGTATCTCTGATTTTTACTTCAATATTTTTAACTTGCTTATTATCTTACTTATTATCTTGCTTAATTATGATTCTTAGCATTTTCCTCTAATTAGCAATTGTGACATCGCTTTTCTTAATTTTGCCATCCGGAGCATCTGCCCATGTTGTTAATCCCATATGTTCTTTTGTATGATTTGCTCTTTCCACAATCAATTCAGTCGCTGTATGTCCATGAACTGCATAATGCATTTTATTTTGAACAGTTGCATAAAATTCCCGTCTTTCACCAGATTCGCAATCAGTTTCGGATCCTTTGTATCATCCTTCAGCTGGCTGTTATCTTCCACTTCTTTGGTTTGTTTTACAGCATACGGATTTACCTGTACAACACTGATTTCATGCGCAATCATCCATAGATTTTATAGAACCGTCATTCATAACATGTTCATTGAATACTCCTTTCTTTTTTGGGTAGAGTAGGCGGATGAAATTTTCATCCGCCCCTCATCAAACCGTGCATGAGGTTCTCCCTCACACGGCTTTCCGACATTCTTCTTTCTACAGCATTACGTCATGCTCCAGCCATTTTCTTTAATCCTTTTCCGTAAATGCTATTTCTTACAAATCCCACTTTTGACATATGATTACGTCTCTGGTGTTTCTTGTTATACCATCTTGTAAAAGTGCAAATAATGTACCACTCTAGAGCCTTCATCCACTTTTCGTTTCTCTTGGTGGAATAATAATTCTTCCATCCTGTGATTTTCGGATTCAGATTCTTTATTAAATCCTCTTCCTTTGCAACTAGCAGACTTCGTCTGTTTACATTCCTCTTGACTTCGGCTTTCATTTTCTTCATGGCTTTTCTGCTTGGGTACTGATACGTTTCCTTGTACAGTTGTCCTTTGCGTGTTTCCGTTTTCATTCTTCTATGGTGCATTCCGAGAAAGTCAAATCCCTCTTTTCCGTCCCACATGCTGACAATCTTTGTTTTCACTGGATGTAGCTTTAAATCCAGTTTTGCCATGATATACTGCAATAAATTCAGTGCGTGATTTGCACTTTTCTTATTCTTGCAAATGATTACCGTATCATCTGCGTACCTTACAAGAATACCGTGAGTAAGTCCATACTTTTCCCACAGTCTGTCCAGTGTGTTTAGGTAAATGTTTGCCAGTAACGGAGATATGACTGAACCTTGGCTTGTTCCCAGTTCAGAGATTGTCAGTACATTTCCGTATAATACTCCTGATTCTAACCATTGTTTTATCAACTTCAATATCCTACGGTCTGATATTCTCTGTTCTACCAGTTTCATCAGCTTTTCTTGATTTACATTGTCAAAGAACTTTTCAATATCTGCGTCTACTACATAATAGCCCTTGTTGTTACACGCTTCCTGACTTAATATCCTCCATCATCTGATTAAATGAAACTCTTCCCTCTATTGATTTGCCGGATTTTCCAGCATCCTCATACTCACCGGCAATTTCATATTCATTATAGTCGCAGAACGCTTTCAT
>NZ_CDRRQK010000019.1:0-60991 GCF_977044405.1 Dorea sp. | reverse complement strand
GTTTTTTGGCGCGATGTGTAGAAGTTCTTAGGCAGTTTGACTTTCCGTTAAAGGGACGGAGCGACACTGTTTGAGCCGAACGGCGAGTTTGGAGCGGAGTCCCTTTCGTCCTTAGGAAAGTCGGACTGCCTTAGAACTTCTGCATCGTGACATCTAGCAGCAAATAGGATACCAGCGCTTTCTCATGGACCGGGAGGCCACCATGAACTAGTGTATTAAACACCCAACACCACATCTATCGCATGATCTATCACCTCATCCAGTTCCTCCTCATCTGCCTCCGGCATCAATGTCGCAGAATCTTCATCGGAGATCAGTTCTACAAGGCTTCCAAAGTCTTCTTTATATTTACTCTTGCAAACCGCATAGAATACTACACCAAGCAGGCTCCATGCCACAACCATTCCCCACTCAGGAAGGATCAGGTTACCGCCGGATCCCGGGATACAATACATGCACACCATGAATCCCGACATCAGAACTGCCATTGTTCCGACAAATTTATAGTGTTTTACTTTATATGGTCTTGGCATATCTGGTTCTTTTTTACGAAGGATCAGGAATGACAAAGACACCATACAATACGCCATACAGCATCCAAAGTTTCCTGCGTCACAGATCCATACCATCATAACTCTTCCGGCAAATGGTGCCAGCATTGTCAGCACTCCGATCAGAATCAGTGCATTGATCGGTGTTTTATGTTTTGGATGTAATTTCGAAAACGTTCTTGGAATCATATAAGATTCTGCCATAGAGTACATCGCACGGGATCCACCGATCATAAATGAGTTCCAGGAAGTAACGATTCCACACATACCTCCGACAATAATAACCTTCGCCATCACTGAAGTACGGAACGCAACTGCCATTGCATCTGCTGTTACGAGTCCTGTTCCTTTCTGGGATGCTGTAATTGCTCCTGCATCCAAAACCATACCTACCGCCAGGATAACAAACGAATAAAATATAACTGCCAGAACAACCGACAGGATCAGCATCTTTCCAATCTTCTTTGGCGGAACATTAATCTCCTCGGATGCCTGCGGTATAACGTCAAATCCAATAAAGTAGAATGGAGAAAGTACTGCTACACCAAGAACAGCTTTTATATTTGTCACACCTGTAGTTCCTGCAAATATCTGTCCATTCAGGTTATCTACCGTTCCATTGAACACAGAAGCAATAATCAGAAGAATTCCTGCTCCTCCGATGATTACCGTTAAGATTGTCTGCAGTATCGCTGCTGTCTTTGCTCCCATGATATTAATGATCATAATAAGAAATGCTACTACAATCGCAACAACCAGCCATGATGCATAGATATCAAATCCAGCCACTGTATACAGATAGCCTTTTAAGAATCCCGGACACAGATATGTAATGATTGTCGGAAATGCACACGCTTCAAAACAGGTAACACCGACATATCCAAGAATAATCGCCCAGGTACATACGAACGAACCAACCGGTCCCATTGCCCTGTGGCTGAAGACATGTTCTCCACCACACTGTGGCATAGCTGCTGTAAGCTCCGCATAAGTCAGCCCTACAAAAAAGATCATTACACCACCAATTACAAATCCAAGTGCGGCTCCGACAACTCCGCCTTTTTCAATCCATCCTCCGGTTGAGACTACCCAGCCCCATCCGATCATGGCACCAAATGCAATTACAAGGATATCCCATGCACTGAATACCTTATCAAAATCTGATTTTTTCTTATTCATACAACCATCTCCTTAACTACTTTTCTTTTTCAGATACACCACAGCTTATCTGTCTTTATTTTCGTTTCTTCCGGTTTTATTATCTTTGTTATTATATTTTCCTTTTCTATTTTCCAGCTGTTTTTTTGTTATCTGTTACTTTTGATTCTTTTCTACTTCTTTTGCAAGTGTTTCAATCAATCTTGCCGTTCCATCCACTCCCAGCAGACTACTGTCAATCAGGATATCTCTGTTATGTCTGTCTCCACGGTTGCTTCCGGTCAATGCCATATGACGCTTGTGATATCTTTTATCTGTTTCAAGAATGATCTCCTTTGCTTCTTTTTCTGAAACTTTATGACTTTCCATTACATTTTTTACTCTCACTTCGTCCGGAGAATAGATAAACACTCTTAAAATCGGCTTATGCTTTTTCAAAATATAATCGGCCGAACGTCCAATGATCACACAGGATTCTCTGTCCGATAACTTGCGGATGATCGTTTTCTGTACATGGATCGCACGCTTTGTAAGATCTGCATACTGTGAAAATTCTCCCCTTTCTTCTCCCTCGGCTCCTTTTCCGACAATTGTTACGCCTTCTTCTACTTTCTCCATAATCTCCTGGGGGATTCCAACCTCATGGATAATCGCATCTACTGTATTTCTGTCATAAAATTTAAATCCCAGATCTTCTGCTATTTGCTTTCCGATCTGATTACCTTTTGCTCCATATTCACATCCAATCGTAATTACCAAATGTGACATATCATCCCATCCCTTCTTTCGCAACACCGCATACAGAGGACTTACCGCCGGCAGCTTCTCCTGTATACTTTCGTATGAAAAAAAGCGAAGTGACTCACTTTGTGTAAGCCTCTTCGCTTTTCTTTCATACTTTTTACTATCTTTTTATTATCTTTTTCAACATTAATACTGTACCACTTTAAATTATTCCTGTCAATATGTATTTCAATCAGTGATTACATTTTTGTTCAATATATTTACTGTTTTTCCAGTCATATCTCTATTACTCCTGCTTCTCCCTGATCTGTGCTTCCCACTCATGCAGTTTCCTCGCTGCCTCTGGATTCTGTTTTTCCAGTCTTCTTTCCAGTTTCTCGCGGTTCTTCTTTAAGTGTTCTACGATTTCCGGATGATGCAGTAATAACTGTTGTTCGATTCTGCGTCTTCTCTTTTCAATCAGCTGCAGGATTACTTTTCTGTCACCACGCAGATTTTCCGGAAGTTCATCCAGATGCATCTCCATTCGTCTGAGGATCTCATCTTCATCAAGTACTCCGAGTGAATGCCAGTTTTTAAGTTTTTCTTCAAACCCAACATCTGCAAGTCTTTCCAGATCCGGAAGCTTGTGAATCTGTTCCATCACCTGATGTACTTTCTTTTCCATCTCTTCGACCGCATCGTCCCCAAACGCCCAGGCAAATTCTTCCAGTGTATTCTCTTCTTCCGCCGGAATCATTGCCGCGTGTACTGCGTGAACTGCTGCCGGTATTTCAAGTTGGCAAGATGTCCGGATTGCATGATCCGTATCCTTTTCCCCTACAGATTCCGATGACTGGATTCCCGCATCCTGCAGTGCTGCAAGAATAGTTCTTCTTACCTTTCCTTCTTCAATCAGATGGCCGATTCCCAGATTTCTCATCTGCTCATTTACATTTTCTGAATGCTCCGTTATATAGAATTTGATTCCCTGCTTGTCAAAATTCTTCGCCATCATCTCCAGACGGTCTGCTGCTGTAATATCAATGCTGTTGATTGCTGCTGCATCCACAATTACAACCTCTGTATCGTCCTTGATACTGTTTTCAATATCTGACTGGAAGATTTTTACATTTGCAAAGAAAAGGTTCTCGCTAAACCGGTATATCACCGTGTGACGGATCGGATATGCATTACGGTTTCTCTTCAGATCATAATAAGCTTCTTTTCCCGGGATCATACCACGGAAAGACCTCGGTGGATTGGTTGCCCGCAGCACCACTGCCACAAATGACAGCAAAAGTCCGATCACTACACCATAGATGGTACCAAGGAACAATACACTCACGCAGGCCGCCACAAAGATATAGAATTCATTCCTGCTCACTTTGAACAGACGGACTGCCAGATGTAATTCTACTACATTCATCAAAGCCGAAAGGACAATTGCTGTAAGGACCGGCACCGGAAGGTATCCAATGAATCCAGTGGCACCAATTAATACCAGCGCCATCGTAACTGCTGCCACAACCGACACTGCCTGCGTCTTCCCTTCGTATTGTTCATTCATGGATGTTCTGGAAATACTGCCATTTACCGGACAGCATCCTACACATGCAGCCGCAATATTTCCCATTGCACATGCAAGAATTTCTTTATTTTCATCTATTTTATAGCCATTCTTCAGTGCGAAATTGTTCTCTGACAATAATGTCTCTGACATGATCACTGCTGCAATCATCAGGCTTCGTCCTGCCGCCTGTTTCAGATCTATTTCTCCGAATTGAAAATGTGTCAGCTTCGGAAGTCCTTTTTCTACCGCATCAAGCAGTACAACGCCATGTTGATCCACATGAAAGATCATCGTTGCCGCAACACCCGCTGCCATAATCACGATGGCCATCGGGAACTTTGGAATCAGTTTTCCGGCCACACGGAGTAATACCAGTGCTCCGACACCAAGTGTAACCGACAGCCAGTTGATATCCTTACAAGTCTCTATAATATGTCTGGTAAGTTCCGGCAGTTCCCCGGAACCAGCCTTCCCTCCAAGTATCTTCGGAATCTGCATCAGTATGATCGTAAGCGCAATTCCACTGATGAATCCTCCCATAACCGGCGTCGAGATAAAATCTACAATCCTTCCGGCCTTAAGGAAATAAAACAACAGAAGCCATATTCCTGTCATCAGTGCAATAACCGGAACATACTGTATCGCTTCTTTACTTCCACTTTCAATCCCAAGAGACACCAGCGCTGCTCCGACGATGGCAGCCGGCGCTGCATCGACACCGAAGATGAACTGTCTCGAAGTCGAGAGCAGCGCAAAGAACAGTATCGGAAATACCGATCCGTAGAGTCCATACACTGCAGGGAGTCCCGCGATCTGCGCATATCCCATCGAGATCGGGATCGACACAGCCGCCATGATGATTCCTGAAAATATGTCTTTTGGCAGATATTCTTTTTTATAATTTCTCAATGTTGGAAATAACAAATCTTTCATACCTCAAATCCTTTCTTTTTCTTTCTATACTTTACACCAATTTTTTTCTTCCTGCTATTGCCTTTCTCCTTTTTTTCATTATTTTAGGAAAATATTTTTTATACCCACTTTTATTGACTATAAATTTCGTCTATATTTTCCAGGAGTGATTTTTCAGACACACTCTAGGTATAGAAAAAGACAGGGAACTGACTTCTCAATCCCTGCCTTATTATCAATATTTCTTTTTTATCTTTTATGGAAAATCCTGCACAAACGCACATTTCTACATATTTCATGACCAGCGATTAGCAGATCTTGCAGATCCATCCTTCTGGTGCTTCAATGTGTCCCATCTGGATTCCTGTTAATGTCTCATACAGTTTCTTTGTAACAGGTCCCATCTCTTCCATTCCGCTTGGGAAGCAGATTTCTTTACCATGATCAACGATCTTTCCTACCGGAGAGATAACTGCTGCTGTACCGCAAAGACCACATTCTGCGAAATTGCCAAGTTCATCTAAGTATACTTCTCTTTCTTCTACTTCCAGTCCAAGATAATGCTCTGCAACGTACATCAGAGAACGTCTTGTGATAGATGGAAGGATTGTAGATGATTTTGGTGTTACGACTTTGTTATCTTTTGTTACGAAGATAAAGTTAGCTCCACCTGTCTCTTCTACTTTTGTTCTTGTTGCTGCATCAAGATACATATTCTCATCGTATCCTTCCTGATGAGCTGTTACGATTGCGTGAAGACTCATTGCATAGTTCAGCCCTGCTTTTACATGACCTGTTCCATGCGGTGCTGCACGGTCAAAATCTGATACCTTAATTGTAATTGGCTTAGCGCCGCCTTTGAAGTATGGTCCAACTGGTGTAGCAAATACACGGAACTGATACTCCTCTGCTGGTTTTACACCGATAACCGCACTTGAACCGAACATATATGGTCTTACGTATAATGTAGCTCCTGATCCGTATGGTGGTACGTAAGCTGCATTTGCTTTTACTACCTGTTTGATCGCATCTACAAATCTATCTTCCGGGAATACAGGCATCTCAAGTCTTGCTGCTGAGTCTGCCATTCTTGCTGCATTCAGGTCCGGGCGGAATGTTACGATATGACCATCTTCTGTGGTATACGCTTTCATTCCCTCAAAACATGTCTGTGCATACTGAAGTACGCCTGCACATTCGCTAATTGTGATCTTGTCATCGGAGGTAAGTGTACCTTCATCCCATGCTCCATTCTTAAAATTGGACACATATCTTTTGTCTGTCTTCATATAGCCAAATCCAATGTTTGACCAGTCAATATTTTTCTTCTCCATTGTGACTCCTCCGTCCTTTTAACAACTGTTTGATTTATCATCTTGTCTTATTATAATACTACTGTTTTTAAAATTCAAGAGTGCACTCTGTTTTTTATTATGCATTTATTTTTTGCATATTATTCTATATTTTTATATATGAATCTAATACAGAGGCAGCCTTATCTTTCCATCATGCTGATAGATTCAATGCCGACACTTCCGCCGCGCACAACTTCGATACTTTCAAATTCTTCTTTCATAAGCTTTATAACCGCGTCATTTTTGGTTGCAGTCTGTACAAATTCCATCAGGACACTGTCTTTTCCGTAATCAATCACTTTGGCTTTGAACGTCTCTGCGATCTGGAAGCATTCTACTTTATCGTCCTTGCTGCATTTTCGTACTTTTACATACAGGATTTCCTTCATACGCACAAACACATCTGTAAAATCAATGACTTTAATTACTTCCACAAGACGGTTCAGCTGCTTTTTAATCTGCTCGAATGTCTCATCATCGCTGACTGTCGCGATCGTCATTCTGGACACTGTCGGATCTTCCGTTGTTCCTACAGTCAGACTGTCCAGGTTATAAGATTTACCAGAGAACAGACCGGAAATCTTTGAAAGAACTCCCACCTGGTTCTCTACATATAATGAAATCCAACGTTTTTTCATACCATTATTATTCATAGTTTTCTCCTTCTTTGCTCTCTTATCTAACAATCCATGATCAGCTCTTCCAGTGTTCCGCCAGGTTTTACCATCGGATATACCAGATCCTCCGGATCAATATCAAACTCCAGAATATACGGTGTCTTTTTACTCTTCATTGCTTCTCTGAAAGCCGGTTCGATCTCTTCTGTCTTGGTAATATGAATACCTTTTGCTCCATAGCTGTCAGCAAGTTTCATAAAGTCCGGTGTATATGTCGGACATTCTACTTCACCGCATTTTCCTCTGCACGCTGCTCCCGAGCGCAGGCATGTCATGGAATAACGCTTTCCATAGAATAATTTCTGCCACTGACGTACCATTCCGAGATTATTATTATTGAAAATACAGCTGATGATCGGAAGCTCCTCTAGTACCGCTGTCGCGATCTCCTGGCTGTTCATCTGGAATCCGCCGTCACCGGATATTGAGATAACCGGTGTGTCCGGATTACCGATTTTCGCTCCGATTGCTCCCGGAAGTCCATATCCCATCGTTCCAAGTCCACCGGACATCAGAAGCTTCTTCTTTTCTGTGATCTCAATAAACTGTGCCGTGAACATCTGATGCTGTCCTACGTCCGTTACAATAATCGCCTCATCAAAGATACGGTTGATTGTTTCGATGACATCCTGCGGTGTCATGATCGGCTTTTTCTTCATCATAAGAGGATGCTCTTCTTTCCATCCGTTAATAGTCTTAAGCCAGCTCTTTGTCTCACATTTATCCACATACTCCAGCATTTTTGTAATTGCTTCTTTTGCATCTGCTACAATCGGTACATCTACCTGTACATTTTTGGAGATTGCCGCTGTATCAATATCAATATGTACAATCTGTGCATTTGGTGCAAATGAATGTAATTTTCCAGTAATTCTGTCGTTGAATCTGGTTCCGATGGAGAATAACAGATCACATTCATTTACCGCCATGTTACAGGCATACGCACCATGCATTCCAAGATTACCGATATATAACGGATGAGTGGTCGGAATCGCTCCGCGTCCCATAACGGTCGTTACAACCGGAACATTCGTCATATCTACTAATTTTGTAAACTCTTCATTCGCATGTGCGATATTGATTCCGCCTCCGGCAAGGAATAATGGTTTTTTCGCCTTGGAAAGCATCTTGATCGCACGCTTTAACTGTCCTACGTGCACATGTGTATTCGGCTTATATCCGCGGATATTTACAGTCTCCGGATATTCTGCACTTCCAAGTTCTCCCATGACATCTTTAGGAAGGTCGATCAGTACCGGTCCTGGTCTTCCGCTTCTTGCAATATAGAATGCTTCTTTTAAAATGCGTCCCAGATCTTCTCTGTTTCTGACGGTTACTCCATACTTTGTAATGCTTCTTGTAATTCCCACGATATCAACTTCCTGGAATGCATCATTACCTATTAAATGTCTTGACACCTGTCCAGTAAAGCATACCAAAGGCACACTATCATAATATGCAGTTGCAAGTCCTGTCACCAGATTTGTTGCTCCCGGTCCACTTGTAACCAGACATACTCCGACTTTTCCGGTTGAACGTGCATATGCATCTGCTTCGTGCACCAGTGCTACTTCCTGTCTTGGAAGAATTACCTTTGTATAGTCCTGTTTATAAAGTTCGTCACTGATATCAATCGTACATGCTCCCGGATAACCAAAGATTGTATCCACTTCTTCTTCTCTCAGTGCCTTTACCAATAATTTATTTCCACTGATCTTCTTCATATTCCTACCTCCTTAAGACTGGCGGATCTGCCTTCTTCCTGTAAGAACCTGCTACGGACAGATTCTTAAGAACACCTTCACAGTAAAAGAAAAACCCTAAGCTTAACAGCCTAGGGCGAATTTTGCATCCGTGTTACCACCTAAATTCAGAAAATAATTTTCTGCTCTCCATCCAGTACTGGAATCCTTTTTCATTATAAAAATGCTCCTAATACTGCCTCCCCGATAACGCTGGGAATGCGTTGAAGTCTACTCAGGCTTTCTTTTATGATCCGACTATTTATACTTATTAACGTTCATGCTTTCTGCCTTTTCGGTTCACAGCTCGGGGGCTACTTCCATAAATCCTTCATGAAGATTCGCACCGTCCATCTTCTCTCTTTGCTTCGGGCACTTATGTACTCCTCCCTGTCACAGCTTTTACTGAATATTTATAAAATATTATATGTGACATTCTTACCTATTGTCAACTATTTTCAAAATTATTATTTTTTATCAGACATTCTAAAACATATTTTGTCAGAATTTTCCATATTCTCCCTTTTATTGATTCACTTATGATGCAAAATTTTAGTATTTTTTTTAATTTTTTTAACAAATATGTGGTAATTTTTGGCAAAAAATTATACAATATATTCATAAGCAATAAGGAGGATATGTCATGAAACAAAATAATATGTTAGCGATGATATTAGCCGGTGGTAGAGGCTCACGTCTTCACGAACTGACAAATAAAGTTGCAAAACCAGCTGTTTCTTATGGTGGAAAATACCGCATTATCGATTTTCCACTCAGCAACTGTGCAAACAGCGGTGTGAATGTTGTAGGAGTATTAACCCAGTACGAATCCATCCTGCTGAACAGCTATGTTGCTGCCGGCAGACGTTGGGGTCTGGACGCAAAGGACAGTGGAGTATTTGTACTTCCACCACGTGAAAAGGCTGACGCTAACCTCGATGTATACAGAGGAACTGCAGATGCAATTTCACAGAATATCGACTTCATCGATACATACTCACCGGAGTATCTTCTCGTACTTTCCGGAGATCATATCTATAAAATGAACTATGACGAAATGCTTCAGGCACATAAAGACAACGGAGCAGATGCTACAATCGCCGTTATTGAAGTACCTATGAAAGAAGCAAGCCGTTTCGGTATCATGAATACAAACGAAGAAGGCCGTATCGTAGAATTTGAAGAAAAACCAGAACATCCAAAGAGCAATCTTGCTTCTATGGGTATCTATATCTTTAACTGGAAGCTGCTTCGCAAGAAATTAGTAGCTGATATGAAGGATCCTGATTCTAACCATGATTTTGGAAAGGATATTATTCCTGCCCTTCTGAATGACGATAAGAAATTATTCGCTTACAAGTTCAAAGGATACTGGAAAGACGTTGGAACAATTGATTCCCTGTGGGAAGCTAATATGGATCTGTTAAGCAAGAACAACGAACTTGACCTCAATGATCCTACATGGAAGATTTACACAGAAGATACTGCTACTCTTCCTCAGTATATCGGACCAGATGCTGAGATCAACCACGCATTTGTCAATCAGGGATGTGTGATCGAGGGTGAGATCACAAACTCCGTTCTCTTTACCGGTGCAAAAGTCAGAAAAGGTGCTAAGATCATCGACAGTGTCCTGATGCCAGGTGTTGTTGTAGAAGAAAATGCTGTCGTTACACGTGCGCTGGTTGCAGATAATGTAAAAATCGGTGCAGGAGCTGTTGTCGGCGACGCAAAGAGCGAGCATATCGAACTCGTTTCCAAACGTGTAAAGGGGGTAGAATAAAATGGCTAAAGCATTTGGAATCGTAAACTTTGCCGGAAATCATATCGCAGTAGAAGGCATGCAGGAATATCGTCCGGTAGGTGCATTCTCCTTCCTTGGACGTTACCGTGTTATTGATTTCCCTATTTCAAATATGAGCAACAGCGGAATCGATCATATCCAGGTTTATATCCGCAGAAAACCTCAGTCTCTGACTGCTCATCTTGGAACAGGACGTCATTTCAATATCAATTCAAAGAGTGGCAATCTTCAGATTCTCTACTCCGGACTTGGTATGAATATGAGTCTGTACAATAATGATATTGCTTCTTATATCGAAAACCTCGAGTCCATCGAGCAGGAGCTGGCTGAATATGTAGTAATCGCACCTAGTTATATGGTCTATACACAGAACTACAGAAAACTGTTAAACGACCACATCGAGTCTGGTGCTGATATCACTTTGTTATATCATTCTGTTGATACAGCAAAAGAGTATTTCCTGAACTGCTATGCACTGAACCTGAACAAACAGAAAGGTGTCCTTTCTCTGGAACAAAATCTTGGAAATGCAAAAAATAAGAATATCTTCATGGATACATATGTTATGAAGAAAGATCTGTTCATCGAACTGATCCACAAAGCAAGAAAGACTTCTTCTGTATATACATTACTGGATATTGTAAATGCTTCATGTGGCGAGCTTGATATCCGTGGCGTCTCTCATAGAGGTTACTTTGCAGCTATTTCAGATTTCAAAAGCTATTATGATTCAAACCTGTCTCTGACAGATATCAAAACTGCTCAGAATCTGTTCGACCCTGACTGGCCGATCTACACAAGAACTAACGATTCCTGCCCTACACAATATTTCGAGACAGGTACTGCCAAGAACTCTGTTGTATCAAACGGATGTCTGATCGAAGGTTCTCTGGAACACTCTGTTGTTGGTCGTGGATGTATCATTAAGAAAGGGGCTGTCATCAAGAACTGTGTGGTTCTTTCCGATGCTTACATTGGTGAAAATGTACACCTTGAAAATCAGGTAATTGACAAGCATGCGAAGATCACACATGTCAAAGAGCTTACAGCTACCGAAGATCGTCCAGGATATGTAAGAAGAAACGATACAATCTAGATAAGGTACAATCTAAATAAAACACAATCTAAATAAGATACCAAAAAGGAACATCACATGACGGATGTTCCTTTTCTTATGTACTCTTCTATATATTATTAAAATTACAATATACTTCTTACTCTCCATGATGAACGATCCATACGACCATCACCTGAATTTTTTCCGATATTATAATCTCTTACCGGATGACTTCTTCCGCTATCCTTTCCCAGGATATATTGTTCACATCGCTTATACTCTGTATCTTCTCTTCTAACGCTTCACAAAGAGCCTTTGCAAGTCTTTCTTCAAATGCCGGCAGATCTTCCTCTACGGGCTCGTCAGCACCTCTCATACGCGGAAGCTTCACATATCTGATGTCCGCTCCCGGAACTGTCTCATCAAGCCACTCTTTTACGCCCGGCAGTTCTGTCATAACTACACGGTCCGCACATGCAAGGCTTTCGATTACAGTAAGCGGCAGTCCCTCGAACATTGATGGAAGCACAAAGATGTCACTTTCATTATAAAGCTGTGCCAGCCGTATCTGGGAAACACATCCGGCAAATTCCACTTTATACCTGCACTGTTCCGCCAGTTCTACAATCTCACGGTATTCCTTTTCATTGCCTGCTCCGCCTGCCAGCGTAATCTTCAGATGCTCCTTATCATAGTCCAGAAGATTTAATGCCCGCAGAAAACTTTTGACCCCTTTTTTCTGTGTGATCTTTCCCGCAAAGATCATTCTCTTGATCTGATCGCACCGGCTTGCTTTTTCCCCTTCGCGATAGAATATGTGACTGTTATATCCGGTTCCAATGATCTGGATATGTTCATCTGACATCTGGTATGTCTTCTGGATTACATCTTTTTGCATCTTCTGAAGTGCAAAGATGCGATCCAGTGCCGGTATCTGACTTCTGATAAACTCCCTTTGAAACGCTGTGTTTTCCATCTGTCTTAAATCCGTATTATGACAGAAGCCATATACTTTTTTCTCCGGGTAACGCTCTCTTACAAGTGCCGTCAGATAATACAGATGATGGCACAGAATAAGATCCGGATCTTCCTTTTCTACTGCCTGATCCAGTACTTTTAAAAATGCTGTTTTAAACTGCTTTGTCATCTCTTCCGTCATATCCATATACCGTGTACTTTTATACGGCATCTCATCCGACATTCCAACCACCGGATAAGGAAGCTCTTCCGATTCAAAATACACCGGATATAATGTAACGCCTTCCGGCAGTTCTACATTATCCTCTCGTGTGACTCCCGCCATCACAGCCTGCACATGCCCCTGCTCTTTCAGTGCTTTCACCACTTCCGTCAGATAAACCCCGCTTCCGGTACTGGATGGTTTTTGCGCTGTGATACTTAATATCTTCATGTATGATTATTTTCTCCTCTCATAGATTGTGAATACATATTCCAGATCAAAGTAGGTCTGTTCATCGCTGATCTTTGTCATCTGCCAGTCCGGATCTTCATCAAGATTCGGGAAATATGTATCTGCATCATATGCATGATCAATCTTTGTAATATAGGCTTTGGTACAATAAGGAAGCAGCTGACGGTAAATGCTTTCTCCGCCGATCACAAAGATATCCTCCGAATCATACTTTTCTAATTCTTTTACCATATCTTCTACCGTGTGTACAACAACGGCATCTTTCACCTTATAATTCTTATCCGAAGTCAGCACAATATTTACTCTGTTTTTCAAAGGCTGCCCTCCAGGGAAGCTCTCCAGCGTCTTACGCCCCATAGCCACGACTCTTCCTTTTGTTGTCTCTCTGAAGAATTTCATATCCTGCGGGATACTTACTAATAATTTATTTTCTTTTCCAATTGCCCAATTAGAATCTACTGCAACGATTAAATTCATTCCCTGCATCTCCTTTTATTTTTTCATGTACTTTACTCGTTTTCTGAAACATTTCCGAAAAATATCATTTAAATATTCCGCTATTTTCTTCTTATACTGCTACCGGAATATTTTTGATCTGCTCATGTGTCTGGTAATCAATCAGTTTTACGTCATCTCTCGTAAACTGATAGAAATCTTTAATCTCCGGGTTCAGCCAGAACTTTGGTGCCGGCAGCGGTTCCCTGCTGATCAGTTCTTCAATCATCGGCACATGTCTGTCATAGATATGTGCATCGGCGATCACATGTACGAACTCTCCAACCTCCATATCACATACCTGCGCCAGCATATGGATCAGCACTGCATACTGGCATACATTCCAGTTATTTGCCGCAAGAACATCATTGGATCTCTGATTCAGTATTCCGTTCAATGTAAGCTTCTCATGTCCTGGTTTCTTTGTCACATTGAAGGTCATACTATATGCACATGGATACAGGTTCATCTCATGCAGGTCTTCATGTACATAAATATTTGTCATGATACGTCTGCTGTATGGATTATTCTTCAGGTCATAGATTACACGGTCTACCTGGTCAAACATTCCTTCTTTGTACTGATGTTTAATTCCCAGCTGATAACCATAGGCTTTACCGATCGAACCATCTTCATCTGCCCAACTATCCCAGATATGACTGTGCAGATCATTGATGTTATTAGATTTCTGCTGCCAGATCCACAAAAGCTCATCAGTACAACTCTTAATTGCTGTTCTTCTAAGCGTCAGTGCAGGGAATTCTTTTGAAAGATCATACCGGTTCACAACCCCAAACTTTTTGATCGTATAAGCCGGAGTTCCATCTTCCCACACCGGTCTTACTTTTTCCCCTCTCGTATCTGTTCCGTTATCAATGATATCCCGGCACATATCAATGAATACTTTATCTGCATAACTCATCTTCTCAATCTCCTGTTCTTGTTCTCTTTTTATGGATCACTGACATTATATAATACCCTTGCCAGCATCTTTTCCAATGCATCTACTTCTTTTTTCGTCATTCCTACCGTCAGCTTTTTATCGATCTTCCTGCGGTAGTTTTCCATCTTCCGCTGGATATCATACGCCTTCTCTGTAGGATAAATATTTTTACATCTTTTATCTTTTGTACTTGGCACTGACAGGACAAATCCTTTTTCGTCCAGTCTTTTTAAAATCCCCGTTACCGTCGGATTTTTAAGACTCAGTGCTTTTTCAATATCTTTCTGATTCACAGCTTCTTTACTGCTGTTAAAAAGGTAATCCAGAACTGCCGCCTGAGAAGCTGTAATTCCAAGCCCCCGAAGCTGGTTATTGAACTCCTTTTCATAGATATTATTGATCTGCTTTACTACAAATCCAATGGGTAAGCGCTCTTTCATCTTCTTTATTCTCCCATTCCATAATTCTATTTATTCTAGCATATTCCGACCTGCTATGCAATGTTCTGCCTTTTGTTCCCTGAATTCATTTTATCAAGTTCTTTTAATGCGAATCCGATCGCTACGATTGCTGCCGCCGCATCCGCAATCGGTCCTGCATACATTACTCCATCAATGCCCATGAACTTCGGGAAGATCAGAATCAACGGCAGTAAGAAGATAACCTGCCTTGTCAGCGATACTACAATTCCAAGCTTTGCTCTTCCAATCGAAGTAAAGAATCCAGATGACATCGGCTGGATTCCATTTGCAAATGTCATAAACATAAATATACGGAAATATCTCGCCGCAAACTGATAATATTCTTTGCTTCCCGTTCCGAAAATACTAACCAGCTGATCCGGGAAAAGCTGGAAGCACAAGAAAAATATAACGCCAACCGTTACCGCTATCTTAAACGCCTTCCAGTATGTTCTCTTTACTCTGTCGTACGCCCCTGCACCATAATTAAATCCCCATATCGGCTGACAGCCCTGTGATATACCGATGGCGATTGCCATAAAAACCATATTGACCTTGGATATGACTCCGACACATGCAAGAGGAATATCTGTTCCATATACAGAAGCCGCTCCATAATAACGCAGCGTGTTATTCATTGTAATCTGAACCACAGCCATCGCAATCTGATTGATACACGACGCCATTCCAAGTGAAAAGATTTTTTTCAGCAAATGTAATTGCGGGCGAAGCATAGAGGCGTCCAGTTCCATCTTACGAAAGCGCATAAAATACACAATTACCATAATTCCTGATACAATCTGTCCAATTACCGTTGCCCATGCAGCACCCTTAATTCCCCAGTGAAATCCAAAAATAAAAAGCGAATCCAGAATGGTATTGATAATCGCACCGGTCAGCATACAGGTCATCGAATATGTCGGACTTCTGTCCGCACGGATCAGATGGTTTCCGCCTGTAGTCAGAATCAGAAATGGAATACCAAATGCCGTAATCCCCGTATAATCCTGTGCATATGGAAGGATCTTTGCCGTTACCCCGAACAGATGCAGCAACGGATTCAAAAATATCAATGTCACCACAGATATGATCACACCACAGATCACCAGCATAGAAAGTCCCGTTCCGGCAATCCCGCTTGCTTCTTTTTGTTCACCTGCTCCCGAACATAGATTAAAGTTCGAAGCACTTCCGATTCCCAGAAGGAGTGCCGTTGCTGTACAGATAATTGATATCGGAAATGCGATATTAGTAGCGGCATTTCCCAACAGACCAACGCCCTGCCCGATGAATATCTGATCCACAATGTTGTAAAGTGAACTTACCAGCATACTGATAATCGCCGGAATTGCAAATTTGGCAATTAATTTTCCTTCTTTTTCTACAGCAAGCGGATTCTGTTGTTTTTGTTCTTCTTTCATGTCATTCACTCCATGTATTCGTATTTTTTACTTCTTATTCATCCATATCATCACTTTTTTGCTATCCACAGTTTTCAGGACTCATGTCAACAAAAGACGGAGATCTTTGCATTCTCCGTCTCAGCCTGTTTCTATTATTTTAGCTATTAGCTTCCACTTAATATTCGCGGATCACCGTTCCGATTTCTCTTGTCGTATCCATATCCGTCAGATGCTCCAGTGCATCTTCCAGATGTTTTTCTTTTACTGCTTCTGTTACGATAACCAGTTCCGCAGTTTCTTTATCCTGAATTTTCTGGATCACTCTTGAGATACTTACTTTATGTACACCAAACACGCTCGCAATTGCCGCCAGAACTCCCGGCTTATTATCTACCACCATACGGATATAGAATTTATTCTTTACTTCTTTGAAGTCTTTAACCGGTGTATTACGATAGCATGTACAACTGATTCTTCCCGTACAGTGATACTGAATATCTCTGATCACATCGATCACATCGCCCATAACCGCACTCGCTGTCGGAAGTTCTCCTGCTCCTCTTCCGTAGAACATCGTATCGTCTGCAGCATCAGAACGTACAAATACTGCATTAAAAGAATCTCTGACAGATGCCAGCGGATGCTCCTTCGGGATCATCATCGGATGCACAGCTACTTCAATACCGTCTTCTGTATTATGTGCAACACCAAGCAGCTTGATCACATCGCCGAATTCTTCTGCATACTGTACATCTTTCGCTGTAATCTTTGTAATTCCTTCTGTATATACATCTGCAAATGTAACTCTTGAATGGAATGCAATGGATGCCATAATTGCCACCTTACGTCCGGCATCCAGACCTTCGATGTCTGCTGTCGGATCTGCCTCTGCATAGCCAAGTTCTGTTGCCAGTGCAAGTGCATCATCAAAATCCATTCCCTCTTCTATCATCTTGGTCAGAATGAAGTTCGTAGTACCATTCACAATACCAATCACTTCACTGATCTCATTTGCTGCCAGACACTGCTTCAGCGGGCGGATAATCGGAATCGCACCTGCAACAGCTGCTTCAAACAGAAAATCCACGCCACTTTCTTCTGCCGCCTCAAGAAGTTCATGACCATGTGTTGCTACCAGGTCTTTATTGGCTGTTACAACATTTTTTCCTGCATGTAATGCTTCCAGGATCATGGTTCTTGCCGGTTCAATGCCACCCATAACCTCAATCACGATCTCTATCTCGTCATCAGTGATAATATCTTCCCACTTATCCGTTAAAAGACTGGCATCTACGCCATCTCTTTTCTTGCTTATGTTATGTACAAGAATTTTGCTGATCTCAAGACCTGCTCCTGCTTTTAATGCCATCTCATCTTTCTGGCGCTCTACCAGTTTGTATACTCCGCTTCCTACAGTTCCAAGTCCCAGAAGTCCTGCTTTTACTATTCTTTCCTGCTTCATCTTTTCACATCCTCGCTTTTCGTCTGTTTCACTCTCTTTTGTCTTATCGATTTTATTCAGACTTTAGTATAGCACAGTGTTACACATGATTTCAATCGCATTCTATTATGCTCGCAAAATAATACAGAGAACTTGTTACTGGCAACTTTTCTTGCATACTTTGGTATACAGAGAAAAAAGCGTTGCAAACAGTTTTTTCAAGAGCGACAGACGGGACTCGAACCCGCGACCTCCACCTTGGCAAGGTGGCGTACTACCAACTGTACTACTATCGCATAGCAACTACTTGCAACGCCTTTTTCAGAGCGACAGACGGGACTCGAACCCGCGACCTCCACCTTGGCAAGGTGGCGTACTACCAACTGTACTACTATCGCACATCAAATGTATTTTATTGTTTTGTGTTCATCAGAACGATATTTAGTATAACGCATGTCTATCAGATTGTCAACTGCTTTTTTTAAGTTTTTTGAATTTTTCTTTTAATTTGAAAACTCCGACAATTTTTATAAGATACCGGAAAATCTTTTTTCTGATTTTCCGGTATCTTATCATTACAGAAAAATTTTCATATCTATAAAACAGTCTTCTTTGTATCAGCTCAAATCTTCAAGAATTTCTTCCAGAAAATTCTATCAAATATGCTCTGATTTATTCTGCGTCTTCTGCTTTTTTCTCTTCTTTTGCTACGACTGCAATTCCGAGTTCTTCCAGCTGTTTTGCATCTACATGTCCCGGAGCTTCTGTCATAAGATCTGATGCATCTTTTACCTTCGGGAATGCAATTACGTCACGGATGCTGTCCTGTTTTGCCATCAGCATAACCAGACGGTCCAGACCATAAGCAAGTCCTGCGTGTGGTGGTACTCCATACTTGAATGCTGTCAGGAGGAATCCGAACTGCTCCTGTGCCTGTTCCTCTGTGAATCCTAGAACTTCAAACATCTTGCTCTGAATATCCTGATCGAAGATTCTGACGCTTCCGCCGCCGATCTCATTACCATTTAAGACGATATCGTATGCTTTTGCACGAACTCTTCCCGGATCACTGTCGATGTACTGAAGGTCTTCTTCCATCGGCATTGTAAATGGATGATGCATTGCTGTATAACGGTTCTGCTCTTCACTCCACTCAAGAAGTGGGAATTCTGTTACCCACAGGAACTTGTATTCATTCTTATCCAGAAGTTCCATCTGACGGGCAAGCTCCAGACGAAGTGCTCCAAGTGTATCCCATACAACTTTGTTCTTATCTGCTGCAAATAATAACAGGTCGCCGTTCTCTCCACCCATAGCTTCGATCAGTGCTTTCCTCTCATCATCTGTCATGAATTTGGCAAATGATGATTTTACAGTTCCATCTTCATGGATTGCGATATATGCAAGTCCCTTTGCGCCGTAATCTTTTGCAAAGTCAACCAGTTTATCAATCTTCTTACGTGCCATGCCGCCCTGTCCTTTGGCGTTGATACCACGAACTGTTCCACCATTTTCAATTGCATTTTTAAATACTACAAATTCACAACCTTTTACAACATCTGTAACATTTGTAAGTTCCATACCAAAGCGGATATCCGGCTTATCAGATCCGAAACGATCCATCGCTTCCTGCCATGTCATTCTCTGGATTGGAAGTGATACTTCTACACCCAGTACTTCTTTGAATAATTTGGCAAGCAGTCTTTCATTTACTTCAATGACATCATCTACGTCTACGAAAGATAATTCCATATCGATCTGTGTAAATTCCGGCTGACGGTCTGCACGAAGGTCTTCATCACGGAAACATTTTGCAATCTGGAAATATCTGTCGTATCCGGAACACATCAGTAACTGTTTGAATAACTGTGGTGACTGTGGAAGTGCATAAAACTGTCCCTGCTGGATACGGCTAGGAACCAGGTAATCTCTTGCTCCTTCCGGTGTGCTCTTGATCAGTACCGGTGTCTCAATCTCAAGGAATCCTTCCTCTGCAAGGAACTGACGTGTCAGAGTCGCTACTTTACTTCTCATCATCAGATTACGCTGCAGATCCGGTCTTCTAAGATCCAGATATCTGTATTTCAAACGTACTTCTTCTTTTGTCTTAGAGTTTTCTTCAATATGGAACGGAGGTGTCTCTGATTCAGAAAGAATACGCAGTTCTTCCGGAATCACTTCAATCTCACCTGTTGCCAGATGATCATTGACTGCACCGGAACGTTTTGCAACAGTTCCAACAATTGCTACTACATATTCTGCACGAAGTTTTGCTGCTTTTTCAATCAGTGCTGCTTCGCATTTTCCTTCTTCAAATACAACCTGGATAATACCAGAACGGTCTCTGACATCTACGAATACAAGACCACCCTTATTACGGTTTTTCTGTACCCAGCCCATGATGGTTACTTTTTCCCCAACATTGGCTGCAGATAATTCTGCACATCTGTGGGTTCTCTTTAACCCTTTCATTGATTCTGCCATATTCTTTTATCTCCTTTATATAACCTCTCCTTTTACATCCTGCCGGTGCAAAACTGCTCCGGCAGACAAGGATGTGGATTTTTACATTAAATATACTGCCTTGTGATAATTTCAGACAGCCTGTGCTCATCTGCTTTTTACAGATTTTCCACAGAATCTGCATAACAGTCTACGATCTCTGTATAACCGTCTTCTGTCAGTTGTTCTTTCTGGAACTTCTTGTTCTTCTTCATATTGACGATCAGAACCTGTTTTCCAGCCATTCTGTCTTCTTTTGCAAGTGACATAACTTTTAAAAGTCCTTCTTTTGTCATCTTCTTTTCTAACAGATATGCTTTCTTTTCTTTTACAGTCGGTACTTCATATCCATTTTCCAGAAGCAGCATTACGATTCTTTCAAATCCGATCGAGAATCCGCATGCCGGTGTATCCTGTCCGGTAAATTTGCCAATCATCTTATCATAACGTCCGCCTCCGGCTACCGATCCGCCAAAGTCATCCATTGTTACTTCAAAGATTGTTCCTGTATAATATGACTGTCCCCTTACGAGTGTTGGATCGAACTTGATGTTGAATTCACACTCTTTTGCTGTCTCAACACTGGAAATGATCATCTCCATGCTGTCTGCAGTATCTTCGCTTAAACAATCACCAAGTTTCTCCTTCAGGAAACGGATACCTGTTACATCCGGTGCCACATCTTCGAACAGCTGAAGATATGTCTCTACATTTTCTTTTGCATATCCCATCTCTTCTAATTCTTTTGCAACACCTTCAGCACCGATCTTATCCATCTTATCCAGAATGATGAATACTTCATCGTAGTCTTCCTTGCGGAAACCACTATAAGCAGCCATTGCTTTCAGAATATTACGATCGTTGATACATACCGTAAAGTTTTTAAAACTTAACTTTCCAAGCATCGCAGTTGTTGCAAGGATCAGTTCGATCTCTGCAAGATTGCCCGGTTCTCCTAAAATATCAATATCACACTGCATAAACTGACGGAAACGTCCTTTTTGCGGACGGTCAGCTCTCCATACGTTTCCAATCTGCAGCGCCTTAAAAGGTGCTGGCAATTCATTCGAATGGTTTGCATAATATCTGGCAAGTGGTACGGTAAGGTCATAACGAAGTCCTCCGTCTACCAGATCATTTTCCTCTTTTGCTTCTGCGATTTTCAGCTTCTCTCCTCTTTTTAAGATTTTGAAGATCAGCTTCTCGTTGTCTCCACCCTGCTTACTGCACAGGTTTTCGATATGTTCCACACATGGTGTCTCGATGGAACAGAATCCGTATGTTTTATACGTCTCTTTAATCAGACCAATCAGATAGTCACGAATCTCCATCTCACGTGGGAGCATGTCTTTCATACCGGTAACCGGTTTTTTCTTTAATGCCATAACCATTCTCCTTTGCGTTCTATCATTTCGTCGATCCGGCTGATGTAAGCGTCTACTGCTTTTACATTCTCCTGACGGATCAGACGTGTCATCTTCTTCTTTTTACTGCCCGGCATAGGGATCGGATCTTTTAATACGATCTTCGTCGACGCTCCTGCCCCTGCAGCAATAATGGATTGTTTTTCTTCCATAATAAGTATATTGTATATTCCGGCTTTGTCAACCTTTGCATAGCCAACATTTTCAAAATTACCCGCAATATTCTTCTGTCTGTACAGATAATATGGATATAGATCCATCTCTTCTGCAGTCTCTGCTGCCTTTTCGATCATACCGGATAATATCTTATGTGTAGTATCCGTATCCCGGTTCAGATCTTCCATCTCCATCTTTGCAGCCCGCTTGATTGCCAGAGAATGTACCGTCAGACTGTCTGGCCCCATCGCCTTGATCTGCTTTAATGTATCTTCCATATCAGAAAGCTCTTCTCCCGGAAGTCCCGCTATGATATCCATATTAATATTATCGAATCCAACTTTTCTTGCAAGTGCATATGCATCTTTTATCTGCTCTACCGTATGCTTTCTTCCAATTGTATCCAGCGTCTTCTGCTGCATGCTCTGTGGATTAATGGAAATTCTTGTGATCTGATGTTTCTGTAAGGCTCTTAATTTTTCTTCTGTAATACTGTCCGGTCTTCCGGCTTCTACCGTATACTCCAGCAGATATTCCCGTGAAAACTTTTCGTCAACCCAGCTCATCAGACGTTCTAACTGTTGAGCCGTCAGTGTCGTCGGAGTGCCTCCGCCGATATAGATCGTATTCAGTTTCTTATCTTTTGAGCGCTCTGCTATGAATTCCAGTTCTTTTAAAAGCGCGTCCAGATAAGCATCTACCTGCCCCTTCCACCGGTCCAGCGGTCCTGAACTGAATGAACAATAAGAACATACCGATGGACAAAATGGAATTCCTATATAGAGACTATACCCTTCTTCATAATCCAGTTCTTTTAAAATCGACTGTTCTCTTCTGGCAATTTCCCAGGCAAGATCTGCTTTTTCTCTTCCCACCCTGGCACTTTCCCATGCCCAGGTAATATAATCTTCTTTTTTCCATCCTGCTTCCAGCTTCTGCATGGCAAGCTTAGTCGGACGAACTCCCGTCAATACGCCCCATGCCAGCTTTTCACCTGTAACCTTTTCTAACTGATCATACAGATACAGATCTATCTGTCGCTTTTCCTCTGTAACATTTTCAGAATCTACAATAATCTCCTGTTCATCCGGCAATCGTACCGTTACATAATTAGAGGCTTTTTCGTCCGTCTGACAGGATACATCCTGCGACGGATAAAAAGCCTTTAATATATGATACGCATTATAAGTATAAGATTCACTCTTACATATAATCTGAATCATTCTTTTTCTCCATTCTTTCATGTACTCTGGATTGTGTCTTAAAAATACTTTCTACAATCCGTACATATTTCCAGTCTCAGTCCGGGAATCTCCGGCCTGAGAACTGCAATTTTTTCTAAATAAACGGATTATACAACTTCTCATATCCGATTGTTGTCTCATCCATATGTCCTGGATATACATGTGTCTCTTCCGGCAGGATCAGTAATTTTTCTCTCACCGAACGTACAAGATCGGATGCACTTCCACCAGGAAAATCAGACCGTCCTACCGACGCATGAAACAATGTATCCCCGCTAAACAGCACGCCTTCTTTCTCTGCATAGTAGCAGCATCCTCCCGGTGTATGTCCCGGTGTATGAATCACCCGGAACCGGAATCCTGCAAGTTCCAGCACCTGTCCGTCTGTCACAGTCTCTGCATCTTCAAACAAAAATCCACCATTCATATATCCACCTGAAAGATTCATATTTCCATCTGTCAGCATCTCTTTGTCCATCTCTTCTACATAGACCGGAACCTTAAAATCTTCCATAACATCTTTCAGTCCCATAATATGGTCAAAATGTGCATGCGTCAGAAGTACCGCCTGAACTTTCAGCCCTTTTTCTTTTATCTCTCGTTTTAGCTGAGCCGGATATCCGCCCGGATCAACCATGACCGTTTCTTTTGTATCTTCGTTGATGATCAGATAACAGTTGGTTCCGATGATTCCTACTACATATTTTTCTACTTTCATCCCTTTAACCTGTTGTCCTTTCTATATCCAAAATTCCAGGCAGCTGCTGTAATTTCTTGGCAATCCGTTCCAGTTCTTCTCTTCCATGTACGATGAATCCCATCTCGATCGTTGCCGTGCCTTTCTTGCTTGTACGGACATTCATGGATTTTACATCTACGTTTTCTTCCGTAAAGATTCTGGAAATCTCCATCAGAAGTCCCTGCTGGTCGTTGGCATACATCTTAATCTCTGCAAGGTACTGTCCGCCAGATTTTTCTGTTACTTCAGTCTCCCATTCTGCCGGGATCAGTCTTGCACGTTCTGCTTCCGACAGATGGATCATGTTGATGCAGTCTGTACGGTGAATGGAAAGTCCTCTTCCGCGCGTAACAAATCCTACGATCTCATCTCCCGGTACCGGATTACAGCATCTGGAGAATCTGACTGCCATATCATCGATTCCCTTCACTACAATGCCACTCTTGGATTTTGCAATGTGTACTTTGTTCTTAGCAGCCTCAGCTACACGTTCCAGAACCACTTCATCGGTAAGGGCCTGTTTGTGGTCTTTTCCGTATTCTTCAGCCAGACGGTTCACAACCTGTCCTTCTTTTAAGCCGCCATGTCCGATTGCTGCCAGTACCGAATCCCAGTCTTTGAATCCATATTTTTTCTGGACAATCTCCTGGTATTTCAGCTGTATGATATTGGAAAGGTTGATACTTTTCGCCTTACAGTATGTGGCGATCATATCTTTTCCACGGATGATATTGCTTTCTTTGAACTCTTTTTTGAACCACTGGTTAATCTTGTTCTTCGCCTGTGTACTCTTAACAATATTCAGCCAGTCTCTGCTTGGTCCTTTGGAATTCTGGGATGTCAGGATCTCTATTCTGTCTCCATTCTGAATCTTATAATCAATGTTGACCAGTTTTCCATTTACCCTGGCTCCAACCATCTTATTACCAACTGCACTGTGGATCGCATAAGCAAAATCAATCGGTGTAGAACCATTTGGAAGGTTCTTTACATCGCCCTGCGGTGTAAAACAATACACATCTTCCGCAAACAGATCCAGATCTCCCTTGATCAGGTTCAGGAACTCTCTGTTATCAGACATGTCTCTTTGCCATTCAAGAATCTGTCTTAACCAGCTTAATTTTTCTTCTTCCTGCGCTTCCACGCTCTTCTTGCCATCATTCGATTCTTTGTATTTCCAGTGTGCTGCGATACCATACTCAGCCGTCTTGTGCATCTCCTGTGTACGGATCTGGATCTCAAATGGCTGTCCTACGGAACTCATCAGCGTTGTATGCAGTGACTGATACATATTTGGCTTTGGCATGGCAATATAATCTTTGAAGCGCCCCGGAATCGGCGTATACATCTCATGGATCACACCAAGTGCCGCATAACAGTCCTTTACTGAATCTACGATAATACGTACGGCAAACAGGTCATAGATCTGATCTACCGTCTTGTCCTGGTTTACCATCTTTTTATAGATGCTGAAGAAATGTTTTACACGTCCGTTCACATCTGCATGAATATTGGCATTTTTCATATGTGTGGATACTTCCTCCACAATCTGCTCTACAAATTCTTCCCTCTCCGTTTTTCTGGCATTGATCTGCTTTACAAGATCATAGAAGACTTCCGGCTGGGAATATTTGAGCGCCAGATCATCGAGTTCTGTCTTGATCTTTGATATACCAAGACGCTGTGCGATCGGTGCATATATATCCATCGTCTCTTTTGCTTTTTCTTTCTGCTTGGCCGGTGTCATAAACTGCAGCGTACGCATATTATGCAGACGGTCTGCCAGTTTTATGATGATCACACGGATATCTTTTGCCATGGCAAGGAACATTTTTCGTAAATTTTCCGCCTGAACCTCCAGTTTGTCAGAAGAATAAGACAATCTGCCCAGTTTTGTAACACCATCTACCAGAAGTGCTACTTCTCCTCCGAATTCTTTCCGGATCTCCTCTTCAGTAACCTCAGTATCTTCTACCACGTCATGCAGCATACCTGCCGCAATGGTCTCTTTATCCATCTCAAGATCAGCCAGAATGATCGCTACCCATAATGGATGTACGATATATGGTTCTCCTGACTTTCTGCACTGGTTTCCATGTGCTTTTACCGCCAGCTGATATGCTTTTTCGATCAGGGAGACATCTGTGGAAGGATGATACTTACGGATACGGGCAATTAACATGTCATATAATCTGTTCGGATCTTCATAATCTTCCTGGGCTTTTACAGCATGCCCGTCTACAATCTCTAAGCCCTTCGCATGATCCTCCGTCAGTGCTTCCGGTGCAATGCGGTTATCAATTGATTCATACGTTGTTGTGTTCGACATATTAACGCCTCCTTCCTCGATTCCTTTTTTATTTTCCAGGATATGTGATCACAGCATCCACATCATATCCTTCTAATCTGTCTCTTCCTTTTAATCCGTCTTCTATTGGTTTCATGATACTCTCTCCATTCTGTCTAAAATACACCTTTAAGTATATCATCACTTTTTACAATTTTCAATCTTCCCATTCTTGCTTGCGTAAAAAAACAATTCACGGCATTTTCCTGCCAGGCAAACTGTAAGAAGCTTTCATCATACTGCAAATCTGTAATGTGAGATTACAATCTGCGGCGTCTTTCTGCCCATATACTCATTGATATCCGGATAATACGTCAAAGCAAGTCTGATATCCGTCTGTCTCCCCTGCAGAAACATTTCCACACTATGTGTGCCATATACATCTTCTATCTCTTTTAAGAACTCTTCTACTTTTTGGAACAGCATTGCTTCTATTACGGTTCCTGCTGTATCCTGCACCTGCATTTTCAGTACGTTTCTGTTTTTTCCAAGGACTCTTCCGTTTAGCACTTTTACATTTCTTGCAGCAAACACCGGCTTGGTATTTCCTTTGCCGAACGGCTCCAGAAGTGACAATTCCTCTACCATCTTCTCTGTCACATTTGCGAAAGACATCTCCATATCTATCGTTACTTTTTCTTTCAGATCTTCTTCTGTAAGTCTGCAGTTTGCATTGAGCATTTCTCTTAACGTATCTACATTTTCTTTTTCAAGAGACAGGCCTGCTGCCAGTCTGTGTCCGCCAAATTTAGTCAGCAGATGTTTGCATTTATTCAGTTCTTCATACATATGATATCCATCTATCGATCTTCCCGAACCTTTTACGCCTTCTTCTGCATCCGTCAGGACAAATACTGGTTTATAATAACTTTCACGTATTCTTCCTGCTACAATCCCCGCGAGACTCTCGTGGCAATCCGGAAGATAGATCACTAGAACCCGGTCTTCCTTCATCGTAGAAAATTCCACCTGTTCTTTTGCCTGCTCTACGGCATCTGCCGTCATATCCTTTCTGCTATCATTGAGTGCTTTCAGATCTCCTGCCAGTATATCCGCTTCTTTCTTCGTCTTTGCGCGCAGAAGTTCCAGTGCACGCTTTGCCGTATCCAGTCTGCCGCTTGCATTGATACATGGTCCCAGCACAAATCCGATATGATAAGAATTCAGATGCTCCTTCTCGATTCCGGTACATTCGATCAATGCTTTCAGTCCCAGGTTTGATGTCCTTTTTAACATCTGAATCCCTTCTTTTACGAATATTCTGTTTTCTTCCTCCAGATCCATCACATCACCGATGGTTGCAATGGCTACATTCTCGATCAAGTCGTCCAGATCTGAAGAATCTTTTCCCATGCTTTCCCACAATGCTTCCATAAGCTTATATGCAACCGCCGCACCACACAGGCCGGAAAACGGATACATACAGTCAGCCTGTTTTGGATCTATCACTGCATCTGCCGGCGGAAGTATATAGCTTCGTCCATCTTCCGTTTCCTCATACGGGACTTCATGATGATCCGTTACCAGAACCGTCATCCCTTTTTCTTTTCCGTACGTAATCTCAGAAGATGCCGCAATTCCATTATCACAGGTGACAATCGTATCAACACCTGCTTCATATGCCCGTTCAACCAGATCCCGGTTCAGCCCGTAGCCATCCCGCATACGATCCGGAATATCACTGTCTACATCCGCTCCAAGCCGCTCCAGTCCTTCCAGCAATATATAAGTCGCATTGACACCATCGATATCATAATCTCCTATGATACGGATCTTTTTATTTTCTTCTATCTTCTCTTTCAGAATATCTACCGTCTTGTCCATATCTTTCATCAACATTCCATCATACAGATCGTTGATCGTTCCGTTCAGATACCGGTTGATTTCTTCATCTCCAATGACATTTCTGTTACGTATCAGGCATGCCAGTCTTGGACTGATCTGATATTTTTTCCCTATTTTTTCAAAATCTGCTCCTTTTCTCAGCAGGACCCATCGTTCCATTCTTTTATTGCTCCTTTGCCTCTTGTGTACGCTTCTTCTCTCAGCTTTCTCTATTGTAAAAAAAGCAGTTACACCCTGTCAATAGGTATAACTGCTTCCCGGCTTTTGCCGTTTTATTTTTCTTTATTTTTTCTTTTTCTTTGGCTCTTCTTTTTTCTTTACTCTGGTCTTCATTACATACCACAGTGCTCCTGTAATACATACAGATGAATATCCTCCGCAGATGATACCAGCCATAAGAGGTGCCGCAAATTCACGGATGGAGCTTACACCCATAATGAACAGTACCGCAACCATGATAAATGTAGTCAGAGATGTATAGATACTTCTTGTAAGAGTCTGTGTAATGCATCCATTTACAAGTTCTGCAAGATCTGTATTTCTCTTCTTATTCGGCAGTTCCTCACGGATTCGGTCGAAGATTACGATCGTCGCATTAATAGAGTATCCGACAATTGTCAGCACGCAGGCAATGAACGTTGTTCCTACAGAGATTCTGGATGCCGCATAGAATGCAAGCACAACCAGTACATCATGTAACAGTGCCAGTACTGCACTTGTTGCAAAACGCACATCCTTGAAACGGAACCAGATGTAAAGCAGCATGAAAATAGTTGCTATGATCACCGCTACTACTGCATCCCGGCGCATCTCGTTACTGATCGTTGAGCTGATGTTTTCTGCTGTAATATCAGATTCTTTTACTCCAAAACTGTCTTCCAGTGCCTGATTAACTTCTTCACGCTCAGACAGGCTTAATGTAACTGTCTTAATGATAACCTGTTTGGTTCCTGATACTTTCTGTGTCTGGATATTATGGTCACCGGTTACTTTTTCTACAACCGGAACAATCTCTTTATCAATTTCATCAATAGTGTAATCTTTATCAAATTTTACATTCATAGATGTTCCGCCCTTGAAATCAAGACTGTAAGCCAGTGCTCCATTTCCCTTTGCGGAATTCACTCCCATGATCACGAATCCTGCAAGGATCACTGCGATGGAAATACTGAAGAATACCTTTTTCTTTCCAAGGAAGTTGACCGGTTTTCTTTCTTTCATCTTATGATAGTAAAGGCTTTCTTTGTGGATTCCGATTCCATAGAATGCATATACGATCATACGTGTGATCACAAGTGCCGTAAACATGGATACGACAATACCAATCGCCAGTGTCTGTGCGAATCCTTTTACTGTACCGGAACCTTTGAACCACAAAACTGCTGCAGCGATCAAGGTAGTTACGTTACCATCCACAATAGCTGACATTGCTTTCTGGAATCCTAACTTTAAAGAGGATTTTACACTTCTTCCCTTCGCCATCTCTTCACGTACTCTGGCAAAGATAATAACATTTGCATCCACCGCCATACCGATACTCAGGATAATACCTGCAATACCAGGCAGTGTCAGTGTTACATTAAATGCATTTAACACTCCAAGTACAATCTCTGTGTAGATAAGCAGTGCAAGACTGGATGCCAGTCCTGGAAGTCTGTATACAAAGATCATGAACAGGAATACTAAGATCAATCCGATTACACCTGCTTTTAAGCTGGTGCTCAGTGCCTGCTCTCCAAGCTGGGCTCCTACTACGTTTGAACGAAGTTCTTCCAGTTCCAGCTTTAATCCACCGATACGGATTGTCGATGCCAGATTATCTGCTTCTTCGTAGCTGAAATCCCCTGTGATATAGGCCTGTCCACCTGTAATTTCAGACTGTACAACCGGACTTGAGATCACATCCCCGTCATAGACTATGGCGATCTGTTTGCCGATGTTGTTCTTTGTTGCTGTTGCAAATTTCTTTGTTCCTGATTTTGTCAGATTCAGCTCTACAGAATATTCTTTGTTTCCCATATCGTCCTGACCGCTTTTTGCAGATGCATTCTTTACATCTGTACCGGTAAGAACGGTCTCCCCGTCTGTTGTCATAAAGGAAAGGGAACCTGGTTTTCCAAGTTCATCCAGAATCTTGTTCGCATCTGTAACACCAGGAATCTCGATGTTAATTCTGTCATCGCCTTCCTGGTATACACTTGCTTCTGTACTGTACTGTTCCACACGCTTCTGAAGTTTATAGATGGTATCACTCATCTCTTCTTTAGTAGGATTTTTATCCTTTACCTGGTAAGTGATGCTGACACCACCTGCAAGATCCAGACCCAGCTTTATGTTCTTCATAGAACCGGTATGTGTCTTACCAATTCCTGTAATCACGGTAAAGCCAAGGCCAACGATCAGGATGACTGTCAGAAGCAGGCTCAATATGCTTTTTGACTTTTTCATCGTTCTCTTACACATCCTCTCGATAATTTCTAATTACTATGCTTACTCTGCAAGTGCAGCTTTCATCATGATTGCACACTCTACACGTTTTCTTTGCATCTCACAGCCGATCTCATATGTATCATGGATCGTACCATGGAAATTATAAGAGTTTGCCATACATCCACCGCTGCAGTAGAATTTTGCGAAGCAGTTTCTGCATTTATCTTTTGAATACACATTGCAGCTTCTGAAATCGTCAGCAATCTCCGGCTTAACGATTCCGTCATCTACATTGCCCATCAGGAAATCATCCTGTCCAACAAACTGATGACATGGGTAGAGGTCTCCCCACGGTGTAACTGCCAGGTATTCTGTTCCGGAACCACATCCGGACAGACGCTTGGCAACGCAAGGTCCACCATTTAAATCTATCATGAAATGGAAGAAATTGAAGCCTTTTCCCTCTTTCTCGCGTTCGATCATCATCTTTGCAAGTTTATCATATTCCTCCATGATTTTAGGAAGATCTTCCTCCCTGATCGCATACGGATCACTTTCGTCCCCGACAACCGGCTCGATTGACATCTGTTTGAATCCAAGATCAGCAAAATGCATGATGTCATTTGAAAAATCCAGGTTATTTCTTGTAAATGTTCCGCGGATATAATATTTCTCCTGATTTCTGCTTTCTGCAAGTTTCTGGAATTTTGGAACAATTAGATCATAACTTCCTTTTCCATTTCTAAATGGACGCATCTGATCATTAATCTCTTTACGTCCGTCCAGACTTAATACAACATTGTCCATCTCTTTATTGACAAATTCCTGGATCTCGTCATTTAAAAGGACTCCGTTTGTTGTAATTGTAAAACGGAAATGTTTATCGTGGATTTTTTCCTGCTCTCTTCCATATGCTACCAGATCCTTTACAACCTGCCAGTTCATAAGTGGTTCCCCACCGAAGAAATCAACCTCTAAGTTATGACGGTTTCCTGAATTCTGAATCAGGAAATCCAGTGCTTTCTTACCGACTTCATAGCTCATAAGTGCACGTCTTCCGTGATATTCGCCTTCTTCTGCAAAGCAATATTTGCATGCAAGGTTACAGTCATGCGCAATATGAAGACAGAGTGCTTTTACAACCGTCTTTCTCTTCTTTACCTCTTCGATCATACATTCATATGTATCTTTTACAAATAACTGACCGCCTTCTGTCAGTTCAATCACATCTGATAATGCATCTTCAATATCAGATGCTTCGTATTTTTCTCCCAGTTCCTGTAAAAGCATTTCTTTTACAGATGGCTCTTTTAATGATTCGATGGTTGGTTCATTTTCTGTCTGATTCAGTTTTTCAATCACATCATAACAGACATCATCTACCACATGTACAGATCCACTGTACACATCCATCACGATATTGTAGCCATTATTACGGTACTGATGAATCATAATTATTATGGTACCCCTTTCTCATTTTTCTTATTTTATATCGGAATTTTTCCGTTGTTTCTCTTTGGATTCTGCTTTATACCTTTGAACAACTCATTAGACAACAAGAAACAGCGACCCAAAAGACCGCTGTCCCGAGTGTGACATATGATTTTTAATTATTTGCTCTGTTCGCAAGTCTGATTTCCTACTGTGCAGGATGTCTTACATGCTGACTGGCAAGATGTCTGGCATTCGCCGCATCCGCTTTTTTTCAGATTACTGTTCATAGGTTTATTCAATGATTTTACATGTTTCATGTTCGTATCCCTCCTTACTTTTTGCTTAACTTACGTTATTATAACATTTTGCTATAAGTTTCGCAATCTTTTTCTTAGGATATCATCCCACCGGCCATTCCACCGCCTGCACACAGCCCCAATGTAATCCAGATATCCACTGTGTTCCCCTGAAATGTGCGGTAAATTCCAAGTGTGATCAACAACAACAGAACAAAGTAAAGGCTTCCTGCTATTATTCCCCATATAAACCTTCTGACCTGCAGTGCTTTTCCTGCCACACATCCTGCTGTAAAAGAAGATAGCAGATATACGCCTTTGATTCCAGCCGTCACTACCCCTTCCTGAAGTTCCAGTTTGTATACCCCAAAGGCCAGTATCATAAGTAATATTCCGGTAACGGCGTAAGAAATCAGAAGTGCTTTTAGTATTCCCGTGATCTTTTTATCCAGCTTTCTATGATCTGGCATACACACCTCCTTAATCTATGTACTCCCGGAATCTTTTTTGCACCTGATTGCCGTGTCTGATTTTAATTTCTGATTCCGGCTGTACTTTCACTACTTGATTCCAGGCTCTTTTATATCACAGAATATGCGTGATCTTCTGCATATATTCCTTTTACTGCTCCATCTGTTTTCCAATTACTTTTGCTGTACATTCTGCCATCTTTTTATCTGTGTCTGCGAATTTTTTTTCTTTGTTCTTAGCCAGAAGGATCACTCCACCTATCACATCTCCCCGGCACATGATCGGACTTATGATTTCCCGTTCATAATGTTCCTGTTCTTCTACGACCTGTATATATTGCTTTTCTCCTGTCCTGGCTTCCCTTTGCGTTCTTTCCTTTAAAAATTTTGCCATCTCTTCTGTGATTCCCTGATCCTGTACCTCTTTTTTTCCCGGTCCTTCTGCTGCCACCACCTGCTCCATATCACAGATACACACCAGACACTCCAGCACCTGTGCCAGACTCTCTGCATACTGCCTTGCGAATGTAGAAAGTTCCCCAATCGGTGAATATTTTTTCAGTATGATCTTGCCTTCACTGTCAGTAAATATTTCAACCGGATCTCCTTCTCTTATTCTGAGTGTTCTTCTGATTTCTTTCGGCACCACCACACGACCGAGATCGTCGATTCTTCTTACAATTCCTGTAGCTTTCATATAAAAAATTCCTCCTGCTCCTGGTAATATACTCCCCGTGATTTTTCTTTCCTTACTTTCTTCTTATTTTCCTGTGCCCCAAAGAGTACATTATAGATTTTCCATAATTGTGATATAGAGGTAGTATATGAAAAATTATGTAGAACTATGTATCTGAAGTTTTTTCGATTTCAGGCTCGGAATTTTTCATCCATAACCCCAAAATCATACTTTTATACCTAAGATAAGGACTGGATATTTTTTTAATAGTTTTGTATAATAGTTGGAAGAAAATATTAGGAGGAATCTATCATGAGTAAAATTGATGAAGTACGCGCTGACATGGTCAAAGCCATGAAAGCCAAAGACAAAGAAACAAAGGAAACTTTATCCATGCTGCTTGCAGCCCTTAAGAATAAAGCCATTGACAAACGTGCCGATCTTACACCTGAAGAAGAGACTCAGGTTATCTTAAAAGAGATCAAGCAGACAAAAGAAACTCTGGATCTGACACCAGCTGACCGTACAGAGATTATTGATGAATGCAACAAACGTCTCGCAGTTCTTGAGCAGTACGCTCCAAAGATGATGGACGAAGCTGAAATCAAAGAAGTCGTTGCTTCTGTTCTTGCAGAAATGGGTCTCGATGCCCCAACAGCCAAAGACAAAGGTAAGATCATGAAGAACCTGATGCCTAAGGTAAAAGGAAAAGCTGACGGAAAGCTCGTAAATGAAATCGTATCTACTTTTATGAACTAGAAACGTTAGTATACAGAGAACCTGCTACCTGCAGCTTCTTCTGCATACTATGATAAAAAATGCCACCTGCGATGGTGGCATTTTCTTTTTCCCAGACACACTCTAGTTTGCAGAATCTGTAGCAGCCGCATCTGTACTGCTAGTTGAATCTGTACCTGTTGTTGTCGAATCATCTTTTATTTTTACACTTAACTTCGTAAAGCTTACCTTATTCCAGTTTCCTTTGTGAACCGTAATCTTCTCTTCTTTCTTCCATTTCTTTAAAATCTTTTTGTAGTATTTATCCTGTTTATCAGAAATCAGAGATTCTTTTTTCGTTTCCGTAGCTGTCTCATCCATAAGACTTGTTACTTTTGCAACATAACATCCGCCATCGGCTTCAATCACGCCTGTAACCTCTCCTTCGCCAAGCTTATCGGCTGCTTTTACAACCTCTGCCGAAGGATTTACCGAATCCGAATCAAACGTAGCGGTCTTAGCTTCTGCTCCCTGCCCGGTTGCATATGCTTCAAAGTCATCAGCCTTCTTAGCACCTTCAGCAAATGCTTCCGCCTTCTGCTTTACCTGTGCCTTTTCATCATCGGATGCATCCGATGAACTGTAATCAAATGCTACATACTGCATACGCTTCTGTGCTGCATCTTCATCTGATACTTTAACGTCTGCATCTGCTACGATTGCCTTACGCATTCTCTGCTCAATCGTCATAAGTGTCATTGTTCTCTTTACGTTTTCTTTTGACGCTGATATTTTATCTTTTACCTTTTTCGAATTTGCCTTATCAAATTCTTTTGCTGCGTCATTTACCGCTTTTTTATCAGCTTTTGTCAGAGATACCTTATACTCATCCATATGCTCTTCCAGAAGTGCCATATTCTTCAGATCATCCAACAGTGTATCTTTGATGGATTCTTCATAAGTCTTACCATCTGATGCATTCTTACTCCACATATCATCTCCGCCAAGATAGCCGGAAAGATATGTCTCATACTGTGCCTGTGTATATCTTGCATAAAAATTTGCAACTCCTGCAGTGATCTCTGTATCTCCTGCTTTTACCACAACTGCATCATCTTTCAATGAGCCACATCCCGTCAGTGATGTAGAGAGAATTCCTGCCATTGCTAAAATTAATGCTCTTTTTTTCATTTATCCAAACCTGCCTTTATTTGCTTAATGTATCAATTATACCGCTTTTTTCATCTCCGAGCAATCCTTTCAGTCCATTTAGCACTTTTTTCGTAATTTCCAATGGATCACCCTGCTTTTCTTTTAAGTTCCGCCGTTTTTTTTCATATACAAAACACGGCTGTGCTGCGTCCGCTTTAAACGACAATTCTCCCCGGAAGCATTCGATCAGCTGCGGAATACGCTCTGGATGAACTTTGGCCTTTTCATACATCGTAAATGTATAGATATCCCCTTTTTGTTCTACTGCCGTTACATATGCCTCATGAGCCTGCGCCTTCAATGCCGCCACTTCCAGAAGCTTCTCCACTTTTTTCGGAATATCACCAAAACGGTCTATCAGTTCTTCGGTCATATCTTCCATCTCATCCCTGTTTTCAATCGCTGCGATCCGCTTATAGACATCCAGTTTCTGATATTCATTCGGAATATAGGAAGCAGGGATAAACGCATCTACATTCAGATCCATCGTCGTTGCAAATATCTCCTCTTCTTCCATCTCGCCTTTCAGATGTCTGACCGCCTCATTCAGCATCTTGCAGTACAGATCGTATCCGACAGCTTCCATGTGTCCGTGCTGTTCAGCTCCCAGAAGATTACCTGCACCACGGATTTCAAGATCCCGCATAGCGATTTTAAATCCGGATCCAAGATCTGTAAACTCCCGGATCGCTGCCAGTCTCTTTTCTGCCACTTCCTTTAACATTTTATCTCTTCTGTAGAGTAGGAAAGCATACGCCATACGGTTTGACCTGCCCACACGTCCCCGGAGCTGGTAAAGCTGTGAAAGTCCCAGTCTGTCTGCATCATGAATGATCATCGTATTCGCATTGGAGATATCCAGTCCTGTCTCAATAATGGTTGTCGATACCAGTACATCTATCTCTCCATTGATAAAGTCATACATGATCCGCTCAAGCTCATGTTCTCTCATCTGCCCATGTGCATAGGCAACCGTAAGATCCGGCACCAGTTTCTGCACATGACCTGCGACCTCGTCAATGTCCTCTACACGGTTATACACATAATATACCTGTCCCTGTCTTGCACATTCCCTTTCGATTGCCTCACGAACCATCTCATCGTTATATTCCATCACATATGTCTGAATCGGCATACGGTCGTTCGGTGCTTCTTCAAGTACACTCATATCACGGATCCCGATCAGACTCATATGGAGGGTTCTTGGGATCGGTGTAGCCGTAAGTGTCAGGACATCTACATTTTCTTTTAATTTTTTTATCTTTTCTTTGTGCTGTACACCGAACCGCTGTTCTTCGTCAATGATCAAAAGTCCCAGATCTTTGAACTTCATATCTTCACTTAAAACCCTGTGTGTTCCAATGACGATATCCACCAGTCCTTTTCTGACATCTTCTACCGTCTTCTTTTGCTGTGCCGGAGTCCGGAATCTGCACATCAGATCGATCCGTACCGGGAATTCTTTCATTCTCTGTACGAATGTCCGGTAGTGCTGCTGTGCCAGAATCGTTGTCGGAACCAGATATACGACCTGCTTACTCTCCTGCACTGCCTTAAACGCCGCACGGATTGCAACTTCGGTCTTGCCAAATCCCACATCCCCGCACACCAGACGGTCCATGATCTTATGGCTTTGCATGTCTTTTTTCACGGCATCGATCGCCAGCATCTGGTCTTCCGTCTCTTCAAACGGGAACATCTCTTCAAATTCCCTTTGCCATACCGTATCTTCACCGTATACATATCCGTCCTGTTCCTGTCTGGTCGCATACAGTTTTACCAGATCCTTTGCAATCTCTCGGACAGCCCCGCGCACACGCTTCTTCGTCCGCGCCCACTCCTGTGTCCCGAGTTTGTTTAATTTTGGCTTTTTGGCATCTGCACTTGCATATTTCTGGATCAGATCCAGCTGGGTTGCCGGTATATAGAGGTTTCCTCCCTGGGCATAGGAAATCTTCATGTAATCTTTGGAAATCTTATCTACCACAATCTTCTCAATTCCCTGATAGATTCCCACGCCGTGATTCTCATGTACAACATAATCTCCCGGCTTTAGTTCCGAGAAACTTTGTATTTTACGGCCTTCGTAGGTCTTTCTTTTTTTCTTCTTTTTGCGCTTGCCAAATATATCCGACTCTGCGATCACAGTAAATTTTAACATCGGGTACTCATATCCTTCTGCAATATAACCATATGCAGTCATGATCTCTCCCGGCTTTACTTCCCTGTCCAGATCTTCACTGTAAAAGCTGCTCAGATTATAATCCCGCAGATCTTCCGCAAGACGCTTCGCTCTGGTCCTGGATCCAGAAAGCAGTATCACACGGTAACCGTTTCTCTTTAACCGCTTAAGATCCTGTGTCAGCATCTCAAAGCTGTTATTATACGAATTTACCCCTTTTGCCTGGATCTCGTAAGTGCTTCTGATTTCAAGCCCTTTGCACTTCATCTCCAGCGCAAAAAATCCAATACTGCTGTAAGTATTGATCTTTTTCAATATCTCTGGCACGGAAAATATCTTTGCCTCTTCCTCTTCCAGCTCGTAACCACTTTCCAGTCTCTTTTTCTGCGCCTCAATAAATTCTTCTTCTACATGTTCTCCCCGTTCTGTAAGCCTGACTGGTTCGTCCAGGAATAAAATCGTGTCTTCCTGCGGGAAGTAATCCAGAAATGACACTCCCTTTTCTCCTTTTTGAGGGAATTCCTGCGCAGGAAATATGATAATTTCCGAAAGATTCTCTATCGACCTCTGGCTTTCTACATCAAATGTCCGGATGGAATCCACTTCATCTCCCCACAGTTCGATTCTGACCGGCATCTCTTCCGTCAGCGGGTAAATGTCCAGAATCCCTCCACGCACCGCGAACTGTCCGGGACCTTCTACCTGCACTTCCCTGTCATAACCGATCTTTGAAAGCTTCTGTTCTATCTCATCCAGTTTCAGCACGCTGTCATTTTGTATCCGTAAAACCTTCTCCTGGATATTTTCCTTCGTTGCCAGATAGTCCATAAATCCATCCAGGCTCGTTACAATTGTTGCCGGATCATCTCCAAGAACGGCCTGAATGCCTTCCATCCTCTGTCTGACCAGTTCTTTACTTCTGATATCTGCCTGATAGAACAAAAAATCCTTAGCCGGATATAAAAATGTATTACCATCCAGAAACCGGTACTCCTCATACAGCTGTCTTGCTTTTGTTTCACTGGAGCATACGATTACTTTATACCTGCACGCATCTTCTTTATTCCCGGACGTTCCGCAGCCACTGCCCAGTGCATACATCATATGCGTCTTCTGGGAATTGACGCACCCACACACGCGGATCATTCCCGTTCCTTTTTTCTTATTTCGGTAAAGTTCTTCATATTCAGCCAACTCATTAAGCGGCCTTACTAAGCCTTGCATTTCTTACGCCTCCTTAGGCTTTACTTTTCTGTTATACTGATTCATCGCAGCTTCAATCTCGCCATTTAAGATCATTCCGACTGCATGATCTGCTTTATCATAACCTTCTTCCATCAACTCTCTGTCTTCTTTTGAAAAATGTCCGAGCACATAATCTGCAAGATCATATTTTTTCGGTTTTTCCCCTACTCCGATCTTGATTCTCATAAATACATCGGTTCCCAGGTTGGCGATGATATTCTTAATTCCGTTATGTCCGCCGGCACTTCCTTTTTTACGGATGCGAAGCTGTCCTACTCCAAGGCTGATATCATCATAGATAACCAGAAGCTCACTTTCTTCATCAATCTTATAATAATTCACAAGTTCTCTTAAGCTTTCACCGCTCAGGTTCATATACGTCTGCGGCTTTACCAGCAGTACTTTATGCCCTTCGATCATACCTTTTCCGACCAGCGCTCTTCCTTTTCTTCCATCTACGGTTATATTATATCTTTCTGCTAATGTATCTATAACATCAAAACCAACATTATGTCTGGTTCCTTCATACTGTAATGTTGGATTTCCAAGTCCTGCAATAATAAACATATCTATTCTTCCTCCATTTCTTTTACCATTCTACAAGAAGCCTTGTCATTTGTCACGTAAAAACAGACGAATAATTTTTCCACTTTTTTCATACATTATAGAAAATGAAACATTTTTTAACACAAACTACCAGGAGGTTTCCCTATGAGTGCAAAGACAAAAATTATCGTACTCCATATGAAAGAAATCATTTACACCATTATTTTTGCCATTTTAGCAGTGATTCTGATCCTGTTGTTAATATTTATGTTCCGTCCGGGACAACATTCCAAATCCGGTTCTAAAAAAATCTACACACCGGGAATCTATACTTCCGAACTGACTTTGAATAACGCAGATCTGGAAGTCGAGGTAACGGTCGACGAATCAAGCATCCAGTCCATCCGTTTTACCAATCTAAACGATACCATTACGACGATGTATCCTTTTATTGAACCTGCCATCGAAGATATTGCCAGGCAGGTTTATGAAGAACAGTCTTTTGACCATATCAAGTATTCTTCCAGTACTCCCTACACATCACAGCTTATTGTAAATGCAATCCAGGATGCACTGAAAAAAGCCGGAACTACTGAGTAGTCACGGCTTTTTGTACCTGAGTATGCAAGAGAAGCTGCCAGCGGCAGATTCTTCTGTATAACTGAGTATTCAAGGGGAGCCCTCACCGGCTGCCTTGTTTTACAGATATTCTTACCCTTCTACGATAAGATATCGTCCATCTGGAAGTGCGAACACTTCTGATGCTTCTTCAATCTCTTCGTTGGACATTCCACTAATGTCCATTCCTTCTTCTTCCAGAAATTCTTTGACTTCTTCGATATTTTCCACGATAGAAGCCATACAATCTTCCAGAAATGCCTCTGCTTCTTCCAGTGTCTCAGCAACTGGTTCATCAAACAGTTGTCCCTGGTTTTCAATAAATGTTTTCAGACATTCCTCATCATACTCATTCATCGTTCTCACCCTCCTTTAATAATATTACACAAACTGCAAAAGATCTTCCGGTTTTTCTATCAGATTTACCGCTCCTGCAGTTTCTAACGTTGTTCTGTCCCGGAATCCCCATAACACTCCGACCGTTTTCAGGTCTGCATTTCTTCCGGTTGCAATATCTACTTCTGAGTCACCGACATAGAGACATTCTTCTTTTTTCACATGCATGTTGTCCATAATCGCATAGACTCCGTCTGGTTCCGGTTTTCTGCGTATTCCTTCTTTTTGTCCCTGTGCATAGTCAAACAGCGTATCGCCAAAGATTTCATGTACTACTTTTACTGTCTGCTGATCCGGCTTATTTGACAGAACCGCAAGTCTGATATTTTTCTTCTTCAGGTTCTCAAGCATCTCTACGATTCCATCATAAGGTGTTACATGATATGTACAGTTCTCGTCAAATATACGTCCGTATATCTCCATGCCTTCTTCAATCCTCAAACCTTCTGGATCACCTGCTGCCCGCAGGGATTTCTCCATCAGTACCCTGGCACCATTTCCGACAAACAATCTGCACTGGTCTTTTGTGATCTGTGAAAGTCCCATTTCTTTTAATGTCTGGTTCACAGAATATGTCATCGATTCTAAAGTGTTTGTCAATGTTCCATCCAGATCAAATATACAAGCTTTCATTTTACAAATCCTCCTGCCAATATCATAGTATGAGTACGGGAAAAATGCAAGAAGAAAGAATGCACACAGACAGATTCACACAATCGTAATGCGCCAGACCTTATACAAGGTACTGGCGCATTGTCTTTAACGCATTCTTTTCCAGTCTGCTCACCTGAGCCTGGGAAATCTGAATCTCCTCTGCTACTTCCATCTGTGTCCTTCCCTGGAAGAATCTCAGACGGATGATATGGCGTTCACGCTCATTCAGATGACTCATCGCTTCTTCAAGCGAAAGGTCTTCTACCCAGCGTTCTTCTTTGTTCGTCGCATCGCTCAACTGATCCATCACATACAAAGCATCACCGCCATCATTATAGACCGGCTCCTGCAGGCTCATCGGCACCTGGATTGCATCCAGTGCAAATACAATATCTTCTTTGGATATCCCGATCTCTTCGGCAATTTCCTGTACGCTTGGTTCTTTTTGATGCTTTTTTACGTAATTTTCCTTTGCGTAGATTGCCTTATATGCTGTATCCCGAAGTGACCGGCTTACCCGGATTGAATTATTGTCCCGCATATATCTTCTTATCTCTCCGATAATCATCGGTACCGCATAGGTGGAAAATTTCACCTCTAACTCCGTGTTAAAATTATTGATTGCTTTGATAAGACCGATGCATCCGATCTGGAACAGATCATCCGGATTTTCACCACTTGCACTGAACCGTCGTATCACGCTGAGTACAAGCCTCAGATTTCCTTTGATATATTCTTCTTTTGCCTGTTCATCACCTTTTTTGATCCTAACAAACAAAGCTTCCTTCTCCTGCTCATTCAGGATTGGAAGCTTTGCCGTATTTACCCCGCAGATTTCAACCTTTCCCTGTGCCATCTTGAACCTCCTGCCAGAATCTTTTTCATCAGCTTCTAGTAAGATGATTCTCCATATCCCACAGGGTTATGCGGATTTTTATAAAATTAAAAAAATTTTAGACCTTGACATATACAGCTTATCGGTCTCTGTCCCATTTATCCGCCAGATTCTGAATCTGAGACTCAAATTTGGCCATGTCTTTATTTGCCAGACCTTCATTCTTATATACAACATTCAGCAGACGTTTGGCAGCTGCCACCAGTCTGTTAAATGCAGATGCACTCTTAAGCTTGCTCGGCTTTTCTTCTGCTTTCTTAGGAATCCGCTGTCCGACTGTTATGATCTCATTGGTTGCCAGATCCACACTTCCACCAGAATAAGGTGCAAATGCCGGGCATCCAAATGTATCTTCCACCAGTTTAGCAAAATGATCCGTCACCGTATCTTCACCATGTACAACCATCACTCTGTCCGGCGTTTTTTCAAATCCCCTCAGCCAGTCCAGCAGACCATTTACATCTGCATGTCCACTGATACCTTTTAATACTTCTATCTTCGCATTGACCGTGATATTTTCACCGAACAGTTTTACGCTCTCAGCGCCCTCTATCAGCTTTCTTCCAAGCGTTCCGACTGCCTGATATCCAACAAAACATATCGTACACTCAGAACGCCACAGATTGTGTTTCAGATGGTGCCTGATACGTCCCGCCTCACACATTCCGGAAGCAGATAAGATAACCTTCGGTCTTGTATCAAAGTTAATCTGTCTCGACTCGTCACTTGTGATTGTCGTCTTCAATCCAGGGAATAAAAGTGGGTTGATTCCCTGGTTCACAAGTGCCATCGCATCTTCGTCAAAGCATCCGGTGACATTTTTATTAAATACATTCGTCGCCTCAATTGCAAGCGGACTATCGACATAAACTTCAAATCCCGGGAACTCCGGAAGCAGGTTCTTTTCTTTAATTTCACGTATAAAATAAAGAATCTCCTGTGTACGTCCTACTGCGAAGGATGGGATGACTACATTGCCCCCTTTTTGGAATGTTTCCCGTAAGATACGTGTAAATTCACCTACATAATCCGGAATATCATCCCCATGCGTCCGGTCTCCGTATGTAGATTCAATCACTACATAATCCGCTTCTTTTACCGGCTGCGGGTCTTTGATGATCGGCTGGTTTTTATTTCCCACATCACCGGAAAATACAACCTTTTTTGAAACTCCATTCTCCGTGATCCACACTTCGATACTCGCAGATCCAAGCAGATGTCCCACGTCATTAAACCGTACCTCAATGCCATCACACAGCGTAATCTTCTGTCCGTAATCTACCGGTGCCAGAAGTTTTACTGCTGCATCCGCATCAGCCACTGTGTAGATCGGCTCGTATTCCGGTTCCCCGCTTCTCTTGGCCTTACGGTTTCTCCACTCTGCTTCAAATTCCTGAATGTGTGCACTGTCACGAAGCATGATATTACACAGATCAGATGTTGCAAATGTAGTTACAATCTCTCCTGCAAACCCATTTTTTACCATTAATGGAATATTTCCCGAATGGTCAATGTGTGCGTGCGTCAGAAGAATATAATCAATCTCTCCTGGTGTAACCGGCAGTTCCTGATTCTCATAAAGATCCGGTCCCTGTTCCATTCCACAGTCAATCAGAATATTCTTTCCACATGCTTCCAGTAAATGACAGCTGCCTGTCACTTCATGGGCTGCCCCAAAAAAGCTAAGTCTCATATGACCAACCCCTTTTTGTTTTTATTGTACCACATTTCTAAGAATACTTCACCATTTCGCGCTTTAATCTCTGCATAATCTTTTTCTCAAGTCTGGATATGTAAGATTGCGAAATTCCCAGCATATCTGCCACTTCTTTCTGTGTCTTTTCTTCTCCGTCTGCAGTTCCAAGTCCGAACCGCATCCGTATGATCATCTGCTCTCTGCCAGAGAGATGGCTGATTGCTTTGATCAGAATCTTTTTTTCTGCTTCATTTTCCAGATCTTTATAAATGGTATCTTCTTCCGTTCCTAAAATGTCGGATAATAAAAGCTCATTTCCATCCCAATCTACATTGAGTGGCTCATCAATGGATACCTCCATCCGGGTCTTATTATTTCTTCTTAAGTACATCAGAATCTCGTTTTCAATACATCTTGACGCATATGTGGCGAGTTTTATATTTTTTTCCGGGTTAAATGTATTAATTGCCTTAATCAGACCGATCGTCCCAATGGAGATCAGATCTTCCACTCCCACACCTGTATTGTCGAATTTTTTTGCGATATATACAACCAGTCTTAAGTTATGCTCAATCAGCTTTTTTCTTGCATATTCGTCTTTTTCTGTCCCAAGTTCACGAATTGCCCGTTGTTCTGCTTCTGTATCCAGAGGAGACGGCAAGATCTCCGATCCTCCTATATAATGTATATCTCTTCTGTCCGGGAACAATAATGTCCGGAAATCCGGAATGACTTTTAATTTAAACTGGTGTGGAACTGCTACTTTTATTACCATTTTCTTTTCCTCCCGTCAATATATCTGGATTTAAAATCACCTGATAATTTTCTTCACTTAATCTTTCTTCACTTATTGCTGCCAGTGGATATTCAATCCATTTAAAATGTGTACCCTCTATGATCTTCATACGGTCAAGCCTTATAAGCGGCATGATTCCTTCTTTTTTCCCAATGGAATGATACAGTATGTACCGGAATCTTAATGGACGCCCCTCAGCTGTAAGCTGCTCCACAACCTGCCTTTCTATCACATTTACCGGCTGTCCGCTTACCATATCCCGCAATGTATTCCCAGTATCTATCAACGCCTTTGACCGGAAGCTTTGCTTTCCTAGATACAACTCCACCTCACAGTAGTCGTGATTTCTTCTGGTAAGCAAAAGCAGTATTTTCCAGATTCCCTGTACCAGATAATAACTCAGTACTGCCAACAAAAAGAACAGACTTCCCACTCTCAGATACGGCCTGAATACCAGAAAAATTCCTCCCAGTAAAAAAGATGCAATATACAAAAAAATCCATCCTTTTAACAGCTCCCGCCCCCATCTTATCCGGAGACCTGTCTTTAACATCAAAGTATTAATGACTCCATAGAACAATATCCATTGCAGATACGTTCTGCCCTGCAGACCTGTAGCCACTACACAGGTTAACATTGCTCCTGTTGCAGCACCCAGCAGAATGCGGCCATAAGATACGGAACATAGTATCATCTTCTTTACGATCAGTAAAAGGATCGTGTCCATCATAAAATTCACCATAAAAAATATATCTACATATAATTCATAGTACACATCTGGCCCTCTTTTTCTTTTCACGTGCACGAAACAGATTTGTTGTTTTCAACACTTAATATTATATGTTCTTCGAAAAAAGGAATTTGTCAGACGGTGTAAGGTATGTCTTTTTTCCTTCGACATGCCTCGTAACCTTCAGAATCTTTTAGAAACGTTTAGAAATTTTTAGAATACATAACACATCTGTCAACCCTGCCGCTGGCAGTTTTTTCAGAGGTATAGAGACAAAAACACCCCGGCGTCTTTCGACACCGAGGTGTTAAATTTTTTAAATATGCTATATCTCAATCTTCTTATTTCTTGAAGAAATCAGGAATCTTGATTGACTGTTCTTTTACTTTGCTTGTTGGTGTTCTTGGAGTTTCCAATGTAGGTGTTGTTCCTCCCATTGTTCTTCTCGCTGCAGCAGCTCCAGCGCTTTCTCTTGTCTGGGTTCCATAATCAGCTCTTGGTGAAACCGAACGCTCTGCCTGCTGTGTATGAACAGCGCCTGCCTGACGTACTGTTCTGTCATATGCAGATGCATGAACTGCATTTGGCATAGCAGATGTTCTTGTCTGGCTTTCCAGTCTTGATTTTAACTTAGATGCGCTCCCTCCAACATTATGAAGTCCTGTTGCAATAACAGTAATTGTAGCTTCATCAGCCTTAGAATCATCATACATTGCACCAAAGATGATGTTTGCATCTTCTCCTGCAAGTTCCTGTACGTATTCTGCTGCGTCAGATGCATCCATAAGAGTGATATCTCCGGATACATTGATGATAACGTGTGAAGCACCTGCGATTGTTGTCTCCAGAAGAGGACTTGCAACTGCCTGTTTTACAGCCTCAAGAGCCTTATCATCACCACGTCCCTGACCAATACCGATATGTGCAATACCCTTATCTGTCATAACAGTCTGTACATCCGCGAAGTCAAGGTTGATCAGTGAAGGAACATTGATCAGATCTGTGATTCCCTGAATACCCTGCTGTAATACTTCGTCAGCTTTCTTTAATGCTTCCGGCATTGTTGTGCGTCTGTCTACGATCTCAAGAAGTTTATCGTTAGGGATTACGATGAGTGTATCAACGCTTTCTTTTAATTTTTCAATTCCTGCAAGGGCATTGTTCATACGTGTCTTAGATTCAAAACGGAAAGGTTTTGTTACAACACCTACAGTTAATGCGCCCTGTTCTTTTGCGATACGTGCAACTACTGGTGTAGCACCTGTTCCGGTACCTCCACCCATACCACATGTTACAAATACCATATCTGCACCTTTCAGTGCTGCAGAAATCTCTTCTGCACTTTCTTCTGCTGCCTTTTCACCAACTTCTGGTCTGGCTCCTGCTCCAAGACCTTTTGTGATCTTTTCGCCAACCTGCATCAGTGTTGGAGCTTTGCAAAGCTGAAGTGCCTGTTTATCTGTATTGATTGCTATAAACTCAACACCGGCAATCTGTTCATCAATCATTCGGTTTACTGCGTTATTTCCGCCTCCACCGACTCCAACAACAATAATTTTTGCCGCTGCTTCTGATTCATTTGTTTTAATTTCTAGCAAGGGTTTCTCCTCCTTTGTTATTCCTTATTATATATTATACATCCCATTGATTGGGCAAGTGAGATGAACTCAGTTTGCTACATATAGTATATAATATAGACTTTCGTTTAAAATATCAATAGGGTTTCTCTAATTTTCTTAATTTTCTTTTGAATTTTCTTCTTCATCAAAGGTAATCGCTGTATTCTCCTCTGAATATGACTCCAAATGAAGTATTCCTGCTCTTCCATCCAGCTTTTCCACAATTGGTCCGATCTGTGCGATCTTCTCTGATGATACACTGGTTCCAAGACATGCACGTATATTTTCCAGATACATATACAACTCATGTTCTTCCAATGTGATTTTTTCTGTCCGGTATCCATACTTCAGACTTTCCTCACATGCCTCCAGTGCCATAGAAAATCTTGCAGCATTCGAAGTCTTCAGTGTCTCATATAATTTCTTTTTCTTCAGTCTGAAGCCACTGATTTCCGGAACATCCGCCGGTGCTGTATTTTCTTTGCATACTACCAGACCGTCCTTATCAAGCCACAAATATGTCTTCTTATGCTTCACATATCCGATTACTTCTTTTTCTTTTACTTTTACCTGTACAGTCCAAGGGTTCTTCATGCGGATTTCTATCTCATCCAGACAGGCAGGTTTTTTACCCATCCCCAGTGCGTATTTCAGCTTCACATATATGGAATTAACCGAAGCTTTGTCATTCTGTACGCAATCGATGATTTCCTGGCTTCCACAATACTGATTTCCTGTTACCTGTATCTCCTGTATGTAAAACAGAAGCCCGGCAGCCAGTACCGTGATCACAATTCCCAGAATCAATACAACCGCCGCATACAGGCGATGATTTTTTTTCTTTCTTTTCTTCGATGAGCGATTCCCCATATTTTTCTACATACTTCCTTTCATTCGTGTTTTTCTCGCACGCTTTTTATTTTACCAAAGATGACACATTTAGCACAAGTCCCATTTCAAAAAGTAAGAACATAACTGAAGTTCCCCCATAGCTGATAAAAGGCAATGTAATCCCGGTATTTGGTATGGTATTGGTCACTACTGCAATATTGAGTATGACCTGTATCATCATGTGTGTCATGGCTCCGGTCGCGATCAAAGTGCCTTCCAGGTCCGGCGCATGTGCCGCAATTACAAAAAATCTCCAGATAAGTATCAAAAACAATATCAGAATCCCAGCTGCTCCTACCAGTCCCAGCTCTTCACAGATAATCGAAAAGATCATATCATTCTGTGCTTCCGGTACAAATCCAAGCTTCTGAATGCTGTTTCCAAGTCCATTTCCAAACAGACCACCAGAACCGATCGCATATAATCCCTGCAGGGTCTGATATCCTTTCTCATAATTCTCCGGATGTCTCCAGATCTGAAGGCGTTCCAGCCGGTAACTTTCCATTGCAAGAAATACTCCCATAAATGCACATCCAAGCAGTATCATGATCAAAAACTGCCCGTACTTCGGACTAGCTACAAATACAAGTCCCCCTGCAATTCCAAGAATAATGATCGCTGTACTCAGATTATTAGCTCCTACCAGCCCTACAACAGGAAGCACACTTAGCACAATCTTTCCAACCATAGTTATCTTTCCCATCTTCTTTGCATTGCGTATGATCCGGTCTGTCAGGAATACGATCACCGCCACTTTTGCAAATTCAGAAGGCTGAAACGAAAACGGGCCCAAAGACAACCATCTTTTGGACCCGTTATATTCATCTCCGATCAGAAGTACTGCTACTCCCAGTAGCACAGACAGTATGTAGCCTGCCACTGCCCCTCTTCTCCAGACATGATAATCTATATTTGCTATGACCCACATGCCCGCTATCCCCAGTAATGTTGCAAAAGCCTGCTTTTTCAGATAGTAGCATGTGTCTCCGAATTTTATTTCACCATTGTACGAACTTGTGCTGTATAGTATCACCAGTCCGCTCAGGATAATCATGCCAAGAGCACACAGAAGAATATAGTCACATTTCCACCGTCTTGATTGTGTCAATCTGCTTCTCCTTTATAAAATTTATAAGGATTTTACGATTTCTTTAAACTTTTCTCCTCGTACTTCATAGCTTGGGAACATATCCCAGCTTGCGCACGCTGGCGAAAGCAGTACAGCTTCTCCCGACTCTGCAATCTTCGCTGCCGTCAGCACTGCCTCTTCAAATGTGTCTGCAAATTCATAATCTGTAAATCCACATTTTCTGGCATCTTCTGCAATCTTTTCTTTCGTATCTCCAATCAGGATCAGTTTTTTCACTTTCCCGTCAAAGCTGTTGATCCACTCTGTATACTCAGAACCTTTGTCATATCCACCACCGATCAGCACCGTTGGTCTGTTCATCGCCTGGATACCTTTGATCGCAGCATCTGGATTAGTTCCCTTAGAATCATTATAGTATGCAACACCATCTTTTTCTGTTACATATTCGATTCTGTGTTCAACCCCTTTAAATGCTTTTACACTTTCACGGATTTTTTCTACCGGAACACCATAAACTGCTGCCATAGCGCATGCTGCCATTACATTTTCATGATTATGAGTTCCAAGGATCTGGAGTTCATCTACATGGCAGATCTTCTCTGATACATTGCCATAATGGTAAATAATGTTACCATCTTCCAGATAAATTCCTTCTTCTAGTTTACGCTGGCTGCTGAAATATAGAACCTTTGCTTTTACTTCTTTTCCAAATTCTCTTGTCAGCTCGTCCTCGTAATTCAGGATACAGTAATCATCTTCCGTCTGGTTCTTTGCAATATTTTTCTTTGCATTCACATATGCTTCCATCGTATGATGACGATTCAGATGATCTGGTGTAAAGTTCAGGATCGCACTGACTCTTGGTCTGAAATCAACGATACTTTCCAGCTGGAAGCTGCTCATCTCTGCAACGGTGATCGTATCATCTGTCATAAGTGATGCTGCTGTTGTATACGGAGTTCCGATATTTCCAACGACGTACACATTATCCTGATAATTCTTCATAATCTCACCAAGGAGTGTTGTGGTTGTTGTCTTTCCGTTTGTTCCTGTAATTGCAAGCACATCTCCCTTACCGTACTGATATGCAAGCTCTACTTCTCCGATCACTGTCACTCCCTGCTTACGCATCTTCTCGATTACAGGAAGATCGGTCGGTACCCCCGGACTTAAAACCGTCATATCAAGGTTTTCTAATATCTCTTCCGGAAATTCTCCGATTACAATCTTTGCATTGCTGTCTTCGCCAAGCTGTTTTCTTACTTTTTCTTCTGTCAGTTTCTGATTGCCATCATACAGTACTACATCTGCTCCGTGTGCCTCAAGAATCTTACCAGCTCCGATTCCGCTGATTCCCAGACCAAATACAAGTACTTTTTTGTTCTTTACTTCCATGATATCCTCCTACATAGCCATCAGGGCGATCAGGCAAAGTATTGCTGTGATAATTGAAAATACAGCTACAACTCTTGTCTCTGACCATCCACACAGTTCAAAATGATGATGTATCGGCGCCATTTTAAATATTCTTTTTCCGCCGGTCTTTTTAAAATATGTTACCTGGATCATAACGGATAACACCTCTACCAGGTAAATGAATCCTACGATAATAATAAATATCGGCATCTGAAGCATGTAAGCAGCTGAAGCCACAAATCCTCCCAGCGCTAAAGAACCGGTATCTCCCATAAATACACTTGCCGGATATACGTTAAACAGTAAGAAGCCGAGAAGCGCGCCTACTACTGCACATGTAACTGGTTCGATTCCGCTTTTTGTACCGATTGCCACAACAGTAAAGAACGTTGCAACTAATACAGTAACGCTCGAAGCAAGACCATCCAGACCATCCGTAAAGTTTACACCGTTTACCGTTCCGATGACTACAAAGAACATTAATGGAATTGCTACCCATCCGATATCGAGATACTTTCCTCCCGAAAATGGAATCAGCATTGTAAGCGGAACTTTTGCAAACTTCACCATATAGAATGCAAAGATTGCTGTTACTACAATCTGAAGTGCCATCTTCTGCTTCGGATATAATCCATCCGAACGTTTCATTACTACTTTCAGATAATCATCCAAAAATCCAATCAGTCCAAATCCGAGTGTCAGAAACAGAATCGGAATGATCTTTGGATAACGGCCAATATAAAACACCGATGTGATCACTACCGACAGCAGGATCATCACACCACCCATCGTAGGGGTTCCTGCTTTTTTCAGATGTGATTTTACACCATCTTCTCTCTCTGTCTGATCCATCTTCAGTCGTCTGAGTACCGGTATTACAAGCGGACCTAAAATCACACTCAATACAAACGAAATCAATACTGGAATAAATACCTTATAATCCATAATCCACCTCTTTAAATCTTTTGTTATTCAGTTAATCTCTAACTTCACATAGTATACTGCATTTCCTATTGTTTTTCAATGCCAAGATAGGGCAATATATTTTCAAAAATATTACCGATCACCGGCGCTGCAATCGTTCCTCCGTAATAGACTCCCTGCGGATTATAGATCACGCACATCCCAAGGATCTCCGGATGATCTGCCGGTGCAAATCCTACAAACGATGAAATGTACCTGTTCGCACTTCGTGGCAAAGTCTGGGATGTTGCAGTCTTACCTCCGATCCGGTATCCTTCTACATATGCGTTTTTTCCGGATCCTTCCGCAACTACGCTTTCCAACAGCACACGCATGGTTTCTGATGTTTTTTCCGAAACGATATGTTTCTTTTCTTTATACTGGAATGTTTTCATGGTCTTTTCCTCATCATTTTGAATGCTTACTCCAAAATGTGGTGTTACTCTCCTTCCTCCGTTGATCAATGCACTTACTGTTGTGCCAAGCTGGATCGGCGTAATCTGAAACGACTGTCCAAAGCTTAAGGTTGCAAGCTCCACCTGTCCGATATTCTCCTTTTTATGCATGATTGTTCCCGCTTCCCCTGGAATGTCCACACCAGTCAGTTCCATCAGACCGAACTGGTCGAAATAATCACAAAAGCGGTCTACTCCAAGACGAAGTCCAACTTCTATAAATACAGGATTACACGAATTCTGTATTCCTTCTGTAAAATTTTCCGCTCCGTGTCCTCCGACTTTATGACACCGTATCTTTCTATCTTCCACAATCTTATATCCCGGACAGCTAAAGCGGTCTTCCAGATGAACCACTCCTGCCTCCAGGCCTGCTGATGCCGTGATAATTTTAAACGTACTTCCCGGTTCATACGTGTCATTGATACACCCATTTCTCCACATCTGATTCAGTGCATCCTGTTTCTCAGTATCTGTAAGATTATTTTCGTCTGTTTCTATCAGTTCAAATGGCTGATTCAGATCAAACTCTGGAACATTTACCATCGCATAAATTTCTCCGTTTTGTGGATTCATAAGCAGAATTGCCACTTTATCTGCTTCTTTTTCCTGCCTGACTTTTTCAGCCATCTGCATCGCATACATCTGCATATTATAATCCAGACTGATCTTCAACGTGTTTCCGGCAACCGGTTCCATACGGTCTTCTGCAACATTTTCAAGTTCTACACCTCTTGCGTCTGTTGTTGTAAGAATCTTACCATCTATTCCTTTCAGATATTTTTCATATCTGACTTCCAGACCGATAATTCCCTGATTGTCTCCTCCGGTAAAACCAAGGACCTTGGATGCAAGCCTGTCATATGGATAATAACGCTTAAAATCTTCATCAACTTTCACTCCCGCAAGTCCCAGATTACGGATTTTGTCTCCTGTCTTTTTATCTACATTTGACTTAATACGCTCTATGGCGGAAATTTTTCCGACTCTTTTCCGGATCACTTCTTGATCCATTTCTAACAGCTCCGAAAGCTCTGCAATGATCTTCTCCGGTTCTTTTATCTGACTGTGAATGACAGATATCGTACATACCGTGCGGTTCGTTGCCAAAACCACCCCATTCCTGTCTATAATCTCACCTCTGGCAGCCTTGATGTCCCTTTCCCGTTCATGAAGGTCTTCTGCTTTTTTCTGATAACATTCCGCATCAAACACCATCAGATATACCAGTCTTCCCACCAGATACATGATCATAAAAAGCGCACAGCCAAACACAATACATATTTTCTTTTTATGAAATGTCTTGCTCTTCATAAAAACCCCATAAAAGCTTTCTTTATCAATCTATGAAAGCCTCTATGGGGTTATGATATTGATTATTGTGCTGTATCTGTTGTAGTTGTTGTATCTGTTGCCGTATCTGTTGTAGTTGTTGTATCTGCCGCTGTATCTGTTGTGGCATCTGTCGCTGTATCACCTGTTATGGCATCCGCAGCTTTTTCAATTCCAAGATAAGGGAAGATATCTGTCATAATCTGTGATGCAAGCTGTGTAGCGTACCCGCTGTTCGCCTGATATTCCACATTCGGCTCATCAATGACTACATATACCATAACCTGTGGATTCTCCTGCGGGGCATATCCGATGAACGATACCAGGTATTTTCCATTACCACGAGGTAATTTTTCCGCTGTACCTGTCTTTCCTCCGACTGCATAACCTTCTACAGCTGCTGTTGCTCCGGTTCCTTCTTCCACAACTCCCAGCATATAATCTTTTATGATTTCGCTGGTCTCCTGTGAGATGGTCTTTTTTACCAGCACCGGATCTTTATTCTCTGTGACATTTCCATTTTCATCCTGTATCTGCTTCACGACATGTGGTTCATAATAATTCCCACCGTTGATCAGTGAACAGAACGATGCTGCCATCTGCGTCATTGTAACATTAAAGTTCTGACCAAATGCATTCGTCGCCAGGCTGGCCGCATCCATCTTTTCGGGTGTATACAAAAGTCCACTGGTTTCTCCTTCTCCCGGCAGATCAATTCCTGTATACTCACCAAATCCAAACAGTTTCTGGTATCTGCTGAATTCTTCTGTTCCTATCTTGGCTCCAATCTGCATCAGTGCAACGTTGCAGGAGTTTTCAAGTGCTTCTTTCAGAGTCTCCGTTCCATGTCCTTTTCTGTTACTACAGTGAATGTCATGGTCGCCTACATGCATAACACCATTACATACATAAGTTTCATCGCCTTTTAAAATTCCGGTCTCCAGTCCTGCCGAAATTGTAAACGGCTTAAATGTAGATCCCGGCTCATACGTATCACTTACACAAAAATTCTTCCAGAGTTCATTTAATTTTTCCAGCTTCTCATCACTTGACATGCTTTTAATTGTGTCTTTCGAGTAGTATCTGGTAAGATCTCTGGGATTATTCAAATCGTAATTTGGATAGGAGGCTTCTGCAAGTATTTCTCCATTCTGTGGATTCATGACGATAACGCCTGTACTTTTGCTTCCTTCTCCTTCTGTTTCTTCATCCTTATGTTCTTCGTTAAACGCCAGGATATGCTGTTCTACAATGCTTTGAACCTGAAGGTCAATCGTAGACACTACTGTACTTCCGTTCGCCGGTTCTTTCACCGTTCTTTCAAACCCTGAATTTTCGTCCACATATCCATACTCTCTTCCGTCCGTGCCATTCAGGATGGAATTATAAGAAGCTTCAATTCCATTACTTCCTACATCTCCATTGGTTGTGAATCCAATCACATCACTTGCAAGTGTATTATATGGATATTTTCTCTCATAATCTTCTTCCAACCATACGCCTTGTACATTCGGATACTTCTCTGTATCTTCGGATATTTTCGTGAATTTTTGTGCGTCTTCATAACTGACACCTGTTTTTACAATCAGGTAACGGCTGTTCGGATTCTTTTTCACCTGCTTACGCACTGTGTTCTTCTTAAGATTAAAACATTTTTTTAATGCATTCAGTGTCGGATTCATATATTTCTTTTTGCTGGTCAGTATCTCCGCATCAATAATTACATTGTATACTCTTTCACTGGTTACGAGCTTGGTTCCGTTGCGGTCAATGATGTCTCCCCGCTTAAATGGAATCGTATGGTTATTATACTGTTGCTGGTCCAGTACTACTTTTGTGTATTTTTCACCTTTTGTTGCATTGATAACGGTAATCCATCCTATCAAGAAAACAAAAGCTAGTATTATTGCCCCAAAGAGCATTACTAGCTTTTTCTTCATAAAGTTTGAAATTTTTCTTTTAAAAAAACTGCTGTCTTTTCTTGCCATCGTCTCACCTATTTCTTATTCTTATCCGACTGAGCAAGCACTCCGCTTTCCGGTATGTTATCATACTGCTTTACATAATCCGTAGCTGGGTCATCATATTCTACAATCTGATCCGGCGAAGCATATGTCATTCCAAGCTGGTTAATCGCTCTTTCGCGAACTTCATCCAGATTTACAGAATCTACAACTGCATTATACTTCGTTGTATTTTCTTCTTTTAAATTTGCAAGTTCTTCCTGAAGCGCCGTAACCTGTTTGGAGCTTTTTGTCATCTCTGACTGCAAACGTACATAATTAACGCAAAGCAGTAACGCAACCGTTGCTGCAACTGCCAGAAATACTACATATGCCGCATTCATGTGAAGCGCGCGTTTCCTATTTCTTTGTACCTGTCTGCTTACTCTTTTTTTCGGTTCTGTGGGTGACTTCCGGCGTTCTGGTCCACGTTCCGGTTTTGTAACCACATTACCATACATATATATCGGTTCAGATCTGTGATTTGCAGAGCTATAGCTATATGCACCGGATTGGCGTCTTTCATTTGCATAAAGTCTGTTCGATGCCATTGCGCCACCCCTTTCTATCTGCTGCTATCCCCGGTCAGCTATGCCCGCTCAAATATTCTGAGTTTTGCGCTTTTTGACCGGCTGTTATATTCTAACTCTTCCTCACTTGGCAGAATTGGTTTTCTGCTGACAACGTGTCCTTTCGACACATTTCCACACACACATACCGGAAAATCCGGTGGACAGGTGCATGGATTTTCATTCTTTTTAAATGCACTCTTTACAATGCGGTCCTCTAGTGAATGAAACGTTATAATGCACAATCTTCCGCCAGGGTTTAATATTTCTATCATATCATCCAGAGAATTCTTGAGTACTTCTAATTCCCTGTTTAATTCAATACGAATAGCCTGAAACGTCCTTTTTGCAGGATGTCCAGACTTTTTCTGATACTTCATTGGTATAGAGGCTCTGATAATCTCTGTCAGCTGCCCTGTTGTTTCAATTGGACTTTTACCACGTGCCATGACAATATGTTTTGCGATGTTCTTTGCAAACTTGTCCTCTCCGTAATCCCGGATCACGCGGTACAAATCCATCTCCGAATAGTCATTGACAATATCTCTGGCAGTCATCTTCTGACGTCTGTCCATTCTCATATCAAGAGGTGCATCTTCACGATAAGAAAATCCTCGTTCTGCCGTATCTAACTGATAAGATGATACGCCCAGATCCAGGACAATCCCATCGACTTTGTCAATTCCTAATTCATGAAGTTTTGACTTCATATCACAATAATTGCTTCTGATTATTGTGACTTTTTCTCCGAAGTCTTTCAAGCGGATGCCTGCGGCTTCGATTGCCGCTGCGTCCTGGTCTATTCCTATAATACTCCCCTTGTCACCAAGGCGTCTGCATACTTCATATGCATGTCCGCCCCCACCAAGTGTGCCATCTACATAAATGCCATCTGGCTTGATGTTTAATCCTTCAATTGTCTCATTCAGTAATACTGATTTGTGTTCGAATCCCATATCTTCTCCCTCTAGATACTGAATCCGCTTGCTTCCATATCAGATGCAATATCTTCAATGTTAAGTTCCACTTCAGCATTCTTTTCATCCCATCTGGCTTTGTCCCAGATCTCTGCACGTTTTCCCATACCGATAAATACTACTTCCTTATCCAGATGGGCAAACGCTCTTAATACAGAAGGGATTAGAGTCCTGCCTTGTTTATCAAGGTCACCGTCCGCTGCACTTCCCTGAAAGAAATACGCAAACGCACGTGCTTTTTTATCAGTGGTGGTTGGCAATGCGTTAAGTTTTTCTTCAAAGATGTTCCATTCATCTTCCGGATATACGTACAGACAATTTTCCATTCCTTTTGTTATAACGAAATGCTCCCCTAAATCGTCACGAAACTTTGCGGGAATGATCAGACGCCCTTTGGCATCGATATTATGACTGTACTCTCCTTTCAACATAGAACTTCTCCTTTTCGAAATGGTGGATATTCCTCCACTTCGTTCCACTTTTCACCACTTTCTACCACTTGAAACCATTGTAAACTACTTTTTTATCGTTTTCAACCCCTTTTTAGAAATTGAATTAAAAAAATAGCAGGCAGAATTTAATCTGTCTACTATCTTTTTTCTTCTTTATTCTGCTGATGTTCCACTTTCTGATAACGCCTGACTAAGGCTTGTCACTGCTGAATAATCAACGGTTATCTCTTCTTTTGGTTTCTTAGATTCATATATGTTGTATGCAGAATATCCAAAACCTGCAACCAGGGCAATCGCCACTATACCGGCTGCACATCTTCGTAAAACTCTCTGCATTTTTTCTTTTTTCAGAGTCTGTTTACGATTTGCCTTTTCTTGTTTATATTTATCTACCTTTGCCTGGCTCATATTTTTTGCTCCTTTTCCAATCACTTGCTACTATTTTAGCATAGTCATAAGAATTATACAACAATAATCACTCCGCCATCCGCTGCATACATACTGCTGATTCCCGCTGTATCAAGAATGATAACATCTTTAAAATCTGCTTTTGTTAAAAGCATTTCTTTCACTGCTATTGCACGCTCTTCGCAGTTACAGTGTGCAATAGCTAAAATCTTTTCCTGTGGATTTGTCAGTTTTGCAGCTACTTCATCTACCATTTTCGCAAGAGCTTTCTTCATTCCTCTTGCCTGGGCAAGCTGCTGGATTGATCCTTCCGGTGTGGATCCCATTACTGGCTTAATATTCAAAGCGGTAGCAACCACTGCCTTTAATCCTTTCAGTCTTCCGTTTTTCTTCAATATATCCAACGTTTCCAGCACAAAATATGTATGCTGTTCTTCGATATAAGCATCTACGGTTTCGATTACTTCCTGAAAACTCATTCCCTTCTCTTCACACTCTGCAATCTTTAATCCAATCAGAGTCTCCCCTACGGATGCTGATTTTGAATTAAAAATGTGGATGTCTTTTTCACCATATTCTTCTATATATAAGTTCTTTCCTAATACTGCACTGTTATAAGAACCACTAAGCTCCGAAGATAATGTAACTGCATAGACATGCTCCGCCTCACAGTGATAACCTTCCATGTAACGCTCCGGCGACGGACATGAAGATTTCGGGCACTCGTTGGATTCCTTTGTCCTTCTTAAAAAGTCAGCCTGATCAAATGTCTCATCATCAACAATATGATATCCATCCACATCAATCTGTAATGAAGCAGTCTCAAAGTGTCCTGATGCTTTCATTTCTCTTGTCAGTTCTCCACAACTATCTATAATAATTTTGTAACTCATATTCTTCCTCCTGATGCAGCATTTCAAAAACCCATTTCGCACTACCTTGATCTTTACAAGTAGTTTTAAATACTACATTATTCATCATAGCATATTTATATAAGAAATGAAAGACTTTTATTCAGTAATTTTTATTCTGGATGAGACGCCCAGTGCAATCCCCATCTCCGCCATCAAAAACAAGACAGACGTACCACCATAACTGATAAACGGAAGGGTAATTCCGGTAGTCGGTATGCAGTTAATTACTACCATTACATTCAATGTTACCTGCAGTGCGATATGCGCAAAGATTCCCGTCACGATCAATGATCCATACATATCCGGTGCATTCTGTGCGATAAAAAGCAGCCGGTATAAAAGCAGTCCAAATAATACCAATACCATGATTGCACCAAATACACCCAGTTCCTCACATATAATAGAAAGAATCATATCATTTTGTACTTCCGGGATAATCATCTTCTGTGCACTATTTCCAAGACCTTTTCCAAAAAATCCACCAGATCCGATTGCATAGAGCGCCTGCATAATCTGATAGCCTCCTTCGGATGCATATTTTTCCGGATTGACCCATACCAGAATACGACGCATACGGAAGCTTCCACTTGTCTCCAGGATAAGTCCCAGAATTCTCGCCCCTGTAATTCCAATTACACCTATGATTCCTAAAATTCCAACCAGCATCTTTGTTCTGGGATGTACTACCAGGATAAGGATACATGTAATTCCCATTACAATGATCGCAGTACTTAGATTATCAGTAATCAGAAATACTACTGCTGCTGAAATTCCTCCCCAAGCCATTATTCTTCCTATTCCCTTCCACGGCTTAATCTCTTTTCCCATTGAACAGATCAGTGCCGGAATAAATAGTATAATCGCAATCTTTGCAATCTCTGCCGGCTGTAACTGCTGGTTAAATGGAAGCCGGATCCAGCGTTTTGCACCATTTACTTCCTTTCCCAGTGGCGTCTTTACCACGAACATCATAGCAATAGAAATATAATAAAATAACTTCGCCTTACCGATATACCAGTGATAATCAATCTTACTTACCACTCCCAGTACGAAAAATCCTGCTATGCAGAATAACAGTTGTCTTTTAAAATAATACAGACTGTCTCCGTTTTGCTTGACCATCGCGCTATAAGAACTTGTACTATATAACATTACAAGTCCAAAGCAGATCAGACAGATTAAGATAGCTAACAGATTATAATCAAAATATGCAATGCTTCTTGTCCTATTTACCTTTTTTGCTTCGGTTTGATAATTTGCCATAATTCTACTCTCCAATCGTATCTATTATACTCAGATAACCTTTCAAAAACAACCTTCTGATTCACAACTTCACGCAATTTTCATACAATATTATTGCATAACCTTATTGAAAGGAGTACTCAAAATGCCAAATTATCGTTACAACACACCGGATTACATGCGCCAGAATCATTCTAATGGATGTCATGTCGGCGGAAGCCGAACTATGCCGGCCTCTGTATCGCCATCTAATCCGTCCAGACCCTGCTGCAATATTCAGGATCATGACAAATTGAGCGGACTTTCCATTGCAATGGCTTATGTTCCATGGCAGGAATGGCGTTCTCTTTATGAAGTGGAAAAAGGATTCCGGTGCGGAACTATATTTGCTGAACTCAATCTTCCATTCTGTTGGAAAGGTGGTGGCTCACGATGAATGAAAACAAACCTTGTAAAAAGGATCTTCTGGAATGGATCAATATCGTAAGTTTTGCCGTTGATGACGTAAAATTATATCTTGACACACATCCTAATTGCTCTGAAGCTCTTGAATTTTTTGATGAATTTAAGAAACAACGTGTGCAGGCACTAAAGGAATATGCCAAATATTATGGCCCACTTACACTTGACACCGCAACCACACAAATGGATTATTGGAAATGGATCAACGAACCTTGGCCATGGCAGGAAGGAGGATGTTAATCTATGTGGAATTATGAAAAGCGTTTACAATATCCCGTTAAGATAACACAGACCAATCCTAAAATTGCTCAGATTATCTTAACTCAGTTCGGAGGTCCTGACGGCGAACTTGGTGCCTCAATGCGCTATCTCGCACAGAGATATACCATGCCTTATAAAGAGGTTACAGGTATTCTTACGGATATTGGTACGGAGGAACTGGCCCATCTTGAGATTATCTGTGCCATTGTACACCAGCTCACCCGTAATCTGACTCCGGAACAGCTTGAAAAATCTGGTTTTGATAAATATTATGTAGATCATACTCTCGCTCTCTGGCCGCAGGCAGCCAGCGGCACTCCTTGGAGTGCTACAACTTTCCAGTCTAAAGGTGATCCAATTACGGATCTTCATGAGGATATGGCCGCGGAGCAAAAAGCCCGCACTACGTATGATAATATTCTGCGACTTATTAAAGATCCTGAAGTCTGTGATCCGATCCGCTTCCTCCGCGAACGAGAAATTGTCCATTATCAGCGTTTTGGAGAAAGCCTAAGAATCGTGCAGGATAAACTGGACAGTAAGAACTTCTACGCATTCAATCCTGAATTCGATCGTAAGCCTTGCTGTAATTAACCCAAAGACAAAGCTAACCAATAATATCCTATATTAATTATATATGTTGATAATTTTTTGAATATGTCATTATAAAAAAGACTGTCGACAATAGATTTTATCACATACTCACCTGTGTGAAAATCTATTATCGGCAGCTGTTTTATTATTATCATTTTATTCTTAAACGAAAAAACAACCAACACATGTTGATTGCTTCTTATCTTTCATATACCTTCAAAACTGCATACAAGAAATATTTTCTTTCATCCTACCTATCACCTTGCTTGGTCATGCCCTCGACCGATTAGTATCAGTCAGCTCCATGCATTACTGCACTTCCACCTCTGACCTATCTACCTCGTCGTCTTCAAGGGGTCTTACTAC